>NZ_JAQNCQ010000077.1:0-18538 GCF_028368005.1 Geitlerinema sp. CS-897
GTTACGAGCGGAAACCGCTGCTTGGTCGAGCGACATTAACCATTCCCAGCGCGGGGTTGACTGGCAGATGAAGGTAGAGGACGCACGCTGCAAGCTGGCCTCGGTCTACCCTAAAATTAAGTTTTGACGCTGCACTAGGTTCAAGAAGTCTTCACCACATCCCCCCTTAGCCCCCCAAAGAAGAGGGGGGTTCGGGGGATAGAGAGACTTGTCAGGTCGGACGAAACCAGTGTTTGAGTCCGAGCGGAGTCGAAGCGAGCGAAGTCGAAGCGAGCGAAGTCGAAGCGTTGAAATTCGGATTCCGTATGATTTCTGTTTCGCGGCTGAGTGTAAAAGTTTCAAACTGAAACTCGTAACTGGGAACCCGAGGCGGTTTTTTCGACTTCGATGCGGGTTTGGAAGGCTTCTTTGAGGTGGGGAATGTGGGTGACGGCTAAAATACAGGCGAAATCGGGGGCGATCGCTTCGATCGCGGAAATCAACCGCTCGCACCCGCGATCGTCTTGGGTTCCGAATCCTTCATCGACGACGAGCATCTGTAACGCCGCCCCCGATCGCTGTGCGAGTAACTTCGCCAACGCCAATCGAATGGCGAAATCGATCCGAAAGGCTTCCCCTCCCGAGTAGGTTTCGTAAGGTCGCGTTCCTCGGGCGTCGGCGATGAAAATATCTAAGGTTTCGATAAGTTTGGAGGTTTTCTTACTTCCTTTGGTGGCTTTTTGCGTCACGAACTGCACGTGAAGCTGGTTGGCGCTCAATCGCGACAGCAGACGGTTGGTTTCGGCTTCGAGTTGGGGGAGTACGGTTTCGATGGTAAGGGCTTGAATGCCGTTTTTCCCGAACGCCTGAGACAGTTCTTTATAAACCCACTGTTGGCGACAAGCTGCGTCGAGTTGTTCTTGTTGGCGATCGATCTGTTCTCGAACTGAATCTAAATGTTGTTGTTGTTGTTGTAAGCGCCCTAACTGAGAGAGATACTCGTTGAGGGTCGATCGCCGCTGTTGGATGTCCTGTTGTAAGGCGGCGATGTCCGACGAAACGTCTGGCGTGGTGTCGAGCTGTCGTTGCGCCTGTTGCAGTTGGGTTTCCAGTTGGACGAGTTCTCGCGATCGCTCGGCCAAACGGTCTTCGAGTTCTTGGCGTTGTTGTTGCAGTCGCGGCGCTTCTTGTTGGGCTGTTTTCAACGTCTCCATCTGCGACAGCCAACTTTGGGCTTCTCGCAATTCAGAACGGACGGCGTTGTGGGCGTCGAGGTCGTAGGCCACCTTATTAATGTAGCGTTCGAGATCGGCCAGTTCTCGGGCGAGGTCGGACTCGCTTTGCAGTTCGAGGGTTTGTTGTTGTCGTGTTTGGAGTTGGGTTTGCAGTTGCGGCCGTTGTTCTTCGAGGTGTTGGAGTTGTCGTCGCGCCTGCTGCATCTGGGCTTGTTGGATGTCGGCCCACCGCAAGCGATCGACGGTTCCTCGGGCGAGGGCGAGTTCTTTTTCGTCGTAATTGAGTTCGGCTAAAATACTGTCGATCTCTTCTAACTCCCGTCGGCTCTCGGCGGCGTAGTTCCCCAGTTCGAGCGTTCGGGCGATTTCGCTGCGTTCGGCGATCGCCTGTTGCAAGGCTTCCCATTCGTCTTCGCTGGCCGACCGCTGCGCCTGGAGTTGTCCGCGCTTTTCTCGCAACGCATCGTATTCAGTCAACTCCTGTTTCAAATCCCGATACTCTTGACGCAAAATTTGAATTTCCCGTTCGGAGATGGCGATTTGTTCTTTGACGACCCAGAGTTGGTGTAGGATCTCTCGATGCTGCTCTCGGTGTTTCTGAGATACCAGTTCCCAGTGGTGTTCGTCGAGGGGGCGATCGCACAGGGGACAGGTGGCATCGGGAACCTGCAACATCTCGATTTTGCGATCCATTTCCGAGAGTTGGGCGTCGTAATCTCGCTGGTGGGCGTGTAGGCGTTCGAGGAAGCTGCGCCGTTCCCGTCCTTTTTCTTCGACTCGCTGTTGGTAGACGCGCTTTTTTTCTAACTCTTCGATGCGATCGCTCACTTCCGCGAGCGCCCGATCTAACTCCGGTCGCTGACCTTGGCGGTGTTGCAACCGCTCTTGTTGGCGTTGCAGTTGTTCGAGGCGGGCTTCGAGTTGGGCTTTAGCGCGATCGCACTCTGCTTGAAGTCGAATCTGACGCTGCATTAACGGGGCGGCTTCGGCGTGTTTGCGTTCGAGTTCGGAAAGTTTCGCTTTCGCCTGGTTCAGTTCTCGTACCCCGGCTTCGACTTCGGCTTCGCGACTCAGGGTTTGTCGTACGTCCCGTTCGGTTTGGGCTAAACTTTCTAACCTTGCTTGAAGCTGCTGTTGTTGCTGTTGCAGTTCGGCCATGGCGCGATCGAGACGTTGTCGCACGTCCGCCTGTCGTTGGCTGGCGTCTTGGTGTTGGGCGAATTTGTCGGTGTAGGCGTCGTCTTGCGCCCGTAAGTCTTGATATTTCGCGTATCCAGCTCGAATCGCTTCCGATCGCTCGAGCAGTTGCGACAGTTCGGCTTCGCGGCGTTGCAGGCGATCGCGATCGCTCTGCTGGCGTTGGACTTCCCGGCTCGAGCTGTCGTATTGCTGGCGATACCAACTGACTTGTTGTTCGAGGGTTTGGCGTTGGGTTTGTTGCTGTTGTCGGTCTTGCAACGCTCGCCCCGTTTCCTCTTGCTGCTGTTGCAGTTGCGCGATTTCGGCTTCGGTGATACTGAGATCTCGGCTAATGGCTTCTTCGGCGTGAAGTTGCACTTCTAAACTGGCCAGACTTTGCTCGAGAACCGACCGTTGACCTTTGGCTTGTTTGGAAATATCCTTGGCTTTTTCGGCGAGTTTGTCGTAGCGATCGAGTTTGAGTAAGTTTGCTAAAACTTGCTTTCGTTCTTTGGGCGGTTTGACCATAAACTCGTCGGCGTGTCCCTGACGCAAGTACGCCGAACAGATAAAGGTCTCGTAATCGAGTTTGATGGTCTCGAGAATTTTTTGCTGGGTCGCTCGGATTCCTTTAGCGGTAATGGCACGAAATCCCTGGGGCGTTTCGAGTTGAAACTCTAACGCGCTCGACTGTCCGCGACGCCGACGACGCACGACGCGAAACACTTGTTCTTGACATTGAAAGGTAAAAGAAACTCGGACTTCTTTTTCTCCGACGCGAATGGTATCGTCTTCGCTGGCGGCGCGACTTTTTCCCCACACCGACCAGGCGATCGCTTCGAGAAGGGACGATTTCCCCGCTCCGTTTTCGCCACAAATACAAGCGGTGTGCAGTCCGCGAAAATCTAAGGTTGCGTCGCAATAGCTAAAGAAATTTTGTAGCGTCAGTTCGATCGGTATCATGCAAAGCTGTCAGATGTCCGCTAAAAAAAGCCGAAAGTTGAGTTCGATCGTTTGAGTGGGTTTTCGATATTTTAACTCGCGATCGCAAGAAAAACAGAACTTTAAAAAAAGTGTGGGTCAATTTGAAACCGGCGATCGCCAGTTTCTCTAGTGTCAGTTTCCCCAGCGATCGGACTCCGTACACTTTAGGTGGAGGACTTCACCAAAAACCCCCCCGGCCGTACAATACACTCGGACAGTGGGGTATTCGATCGCGCGAGACTGGAGAGAGATGGCGGCGATCGAGTCCACCACGATCTCTTGCCTTCGAGTCGTCTGAAAATGAACACGACGTCTATTCGATTTTTACAACATCAAGCCGCGTCGCTGCTGCTGTACCGTTCGGTGTTAACCGACGACATCGGAACGGCATTTCTCGCCTTACTCGACGCCCTCTATCACTACGACAAACCCGCCGCCTGTCTGTCAGCTTACGGAGTTTGGTTCCGAGCGTTGGTGTCAGCGGGGAAAAGCTGGCAAGACTATTTGATCGATCGCGTTCTCTTCGACGACAATCCGTTTTCGCAACAGGTACAACGTCGATCTCTCGACGATCTCTCTCCAACCCTCGTTGCGGCGGCGAAACAGGATTTGCAAGCCCTGCAACGTCTCTACGAGTGCGGCGGCGATACCCTCAGTCATTGGGTGCGCTTGGTGGCGAAAGCGGAAAAAACGCCCGTCGCGATTCCCGATACCGTGTCGTCCCATCGAGTCCCCCTCCACGAGTTCGACGTCTGGTCCGAGGCGCTCCCCCAACTGGCGGAGTACCACCGCCGCCACGGATGCGGCTTGTTCGCGCGGTATTGGGCGTTGCGCTGGACGAACGGCGCGTTACGAGGGATCGCCCACCCCGACCCGGTGCGCCTGTCGGATCTGGCGGGATACGAGCGCCAGAAGGCGACGTTGGTGGACAACGTGAAAACGCTGCTGGCGGGGTATCCGACGCTACACGTGTTGTTGTACGGCTGTCGGGGGTCGGGTAAGTCTTCGCTGGTGAAGGGAGTCGCCAACGAGTTCGGCGATCGCAATTTGCGACTCGTGGAAGTGGCGAAGTCTCAGTTACCGGATCTTCCCACGATCGTCGAACGCCTGCGCGACGTTCCCCAGAAGTTTATTTTGTTTGTGGACGATTTGTCGTTTGAGGAGGACGACGAAGCGTTTAAGGCGTTGAAAGTGGTTTTAGAAGGGAGCGTGACGGCCAGAGCGTCGAACGCCGTCGTCTACGCCACCTCGAACCGACGCCATTTGGTGCGGGAGTTTTTTGAAGACCGCCCCCGACCGAGAGATGCCGGAGAGGTTCACGCTTGGGATACGATGCAAGAAAAACTGTCGTTTAGCGATCGCTTCGGACTCCATTTGACGTTTGAAAGTGCCAACCAAGATCGCTATCTCGAAATCGTTCGTCACCTCACCGGACGAGAAAAACTCGATATTTCTCTAGAGGAACTCGACGCTCGGGCTTTGCGATGGGCGACTCAACACAACGGGCGATCGGGACGCACCGCCAGACAGTTCGTCGATTTCCTCAAAGCCGAGTTAGCAGCGTCTCCACCGGATTTTTGGGCGTAACGGGGATCGCCGCCAACAGCCCTTCCTCACGGGAACAACCTAACGAACACCGCAAACGTTCCACTGACTTCAGATCTTGTTTAACATTTTCTTAAGATACTGATTTATAATGTAAAATTTTGCGGATTATAAGGAATCGACTAAGATAAGCTAAAATGGAACTTAATAAAAAATCATTTTTAAGTTAGATTTCTTTACATATGGAAGATTTAATTCACACTTCGGGGATCGAGCAACGTTTGTCAAAACGACAGCGCAGTCAGCCGAACTCCCCGTCACTTCGAGTATCTCAGCCTCCTCCTATCTCCCGAATCGACCTCGGAAAGTTCTTCGAGCTGTCGCGGGATATGATGTGTGCGATCGGTTCGGACAGCCACTTCAAGCATTTAACCGCCGCCTGGACGACGGCGTTGGGCTACACGCGCCAGGAACTCCAATCTCGGCCGTGGCTCGAATGGGTTCACCCGGACGATATCCCCCAAACCCTCGAAAAAATTAACGAGCTGATCGTCCTCAAAACCGATAAAGTTTCCTTTAAAAATCGCTATCGGTGTCGCAACGGCCGCTATAAATGGTTCTCTTGGGAAGCGACCTTTGACGAAGTCGGCTGTGTCGTTTACGCCAACGTCGGCGATCTCGGCGAACGTCCCGGCTGTAGCGTCGGCGCTCACCACGGCACCACCACGCAGTTCAATACTCTCGAAGAACACTTTCGCCTGCTCGTCGATGGCGTGAAAGACTACGCCATTTATATGCTCGACAAACAGGGGCGCGTCATTAGTTGGAACGCAGGAGCCGAGCGCATCAACGGTTGGCGAGCCGAAGAAATTATCGGCGAAAGTCTCGAGATCTTTTTCCCCGAAAGCAGTCGCGATCGCCACGATCCCAACAAAATTCTCGCCTGGGCTGCCACAGCGGGACGGTTCGAGTTTGAAAACTGGCGCTTGCGTAAAGACGGCTCGCAGTTCTGGGCTCACGTGGCCGTTTCGGCGTTGCGGGACGAAGACGGCCAGCTTCTCGGTTACGCCACCATCACCCGCGACATCACTACGAAAAAAGAACAAGAGGAAGCTCTACAACAGGCATACGATAATTTAGAACAGCGCATCGAAGACCGCATGGCAGAACTGAGCGAAGCCAACGCTCGACTCCGCGAGGAAATCTACATCCGTCGCGGCACGGAAGAAGCCCTGCGCCAGTCGAGAGAACGCCTGCAACAACAAGCCAGCGAACTGGCGAAGACCCTGCGAGAGCTGCAAACGACCCAAGCCCAACTCATCCAAACGGAAAAAATGTCGGGATTGGGACAGTTAGTCGCGGGTGTCGCTCACGAAATCAACAATCCCGTCGGTTTCATCCACGGCAACCTCGAACATCTTCGGCTGTACGCCAACGATTTGGTTCGACTGTTGGGACTGTACCAGCAACATTATCCCAATCCCAATCTCGAAATCTTGCAGGCGATCGACGAAATCGATCTCGACTTCATCGTCTCCGATATGCCGAAGTTGCTAGCGTCGATGAATTCGGGAACTCAACGGATTCAGAAAATCGTACAGTCGCTGCGACAGTTTTCGAGACTCGACGAGGCTCAGTACAAAGAAGTCGATCTCCACGACGGTCTCGAGAGTGCGCTGCTGTTACTGCAACATCGCTTGAAAGCCAGCGGTAACGCGAAAACGGTATGTTTGGAAAAAGATTACAGCCTGTTACCGTTGGTCGAATGTTACGCGGGGCAGTTGAATCAAGTGTTTGCCAACACCCTGGAAAATGCCATCGACGCCATGCGAGAGCGGGAACGACGACTCAACGACCCGGATTACGTGCCGAAGCTACGGGTGCAAACGCGGCATTTGGGCGATCGCGTGGCTGTCGAGATTTCCGATAACGGCATCGGCATGACGGAAAAGGTGCGATCGCGGGCGTTCGATCCCTTCTTCACCACGAAACCCGTCGGTCAGGGAACGGGACTGGGTCTCTCGACAACGTATCAAACCGTGGTGGAAAAACACGGCGGGACGCTATCGTTCGAGTCTCATTACGGTCGAGGCACGACGTTAACGTTAGAACTTCCGGTGTGCTTGCACGCCTCGAAGCGAAACGGCGACCTCGACGGCCGCCGTTGTGGGTAATCGATTCAGACGAACCGAGTCAAGCACGCGTTTATTTGTAAACGGGCATCGTACCGCCGCGAAGTCGATCGAAATAGTTGTTGAGATCGGCAGCCACGTTATTCGAGAGGATGAATCCCCCCAGCATATTGGGAAACGCCATCGTCAGAAACACCATATCGGTAAAGTCGATCAACGATCCTAAATTCACGACCGACCCGATAAATACACAGACAACGAAAATTACGCGATAGACTTGCATCTGCCGTTCTCCGAACAAATACGTCCAAGCTCGTTCGCCGTAGTAACTCCACGAAATCATGGTCGAAAAGGCAAATAGAAATACGGCGATCGACAAAATGATGGGGAACCACCCGATAACGCTGGCGAACGCTGCGGTCGTTAATTCGACGCCTGCGATCTCTGGGTCTTGGTAGACTCCTGTAATGACGACCACTAAGGCGGTGATGTTACAAACTACGACGGTATCGATAAACGGTTCGAGTAGGGCGACGATGCCCTCTCGGACGGGTTCGTGAGTGCGGGCGGCCGCGTGCGCGATCGCTGCCGACCCCATTCCGGCCTCGTTGGAAAACACCGCCCGGCGCACCCCTTGCACGAAGACGCCGATAAAGCCCCCTTCGGCCGCTCTCGGTGTAAACGCACCGCTGAAAATCGTGGCGATCGCCTGTGGAACTTCCCCGATATTCGTCAGTAGAATCCACAGGGCAGCGAGAACGTAAATCACGCACATCGACGGGACGAGAGCCGAGGCTACCGACCCGATGCGTTTGATACCCCCGATAATGACCAAGCCGATGAGAAACGCCAAAATTAAGCCGTAAACCCAGTTCGGGACGGGAACGAGGGTCGAAACGGCGGCGAAGGATTGGTTGGCTTGGAACATATTTCCCCCACCCAAGGAACCGCCGATGCAGAGAATCGAGAACAGAACCGCCAGGACTTTACCCAAGGGGGCGAGTCCTTTTTCTGCCAGTCCCTGCGAGAGGTAGTACATCGGACCGCCGGAAACGTGACCGTCGGCGTTCACGACGCGGTATTTTTGCGCCAAGGTACATTCGACAAATTTACTGGTCATGCCGAACAGTCCGGCTAGGGTCATCCAGAAGACTGCACCCGGACCGCCAACCTGAACGGCAATGGCAACCCCGGCAATGTTGCCGAGTCCGACGGTGGCAGAGAGGGCGGCAGAAAGGGCTTGAAAGTGCGTGAGTTCCCCCTCTTCGCTCGGGTCGTCGTAGTGACCGGCGACGACGTACCAGGCGTGTTTGAAGGCGCGGAGGTTGACGAAATTCATGCGGACGGTGAAGAAGAGCGCCCCCGCGACCAACCACAGAACGATGAGGGGAATTCCGCCGATGCTGAAAAAGAGAACTGGTGCCATCCAGTCATCGACGATAATGCGGAAGATGGCATCGAGGCGATCGAGAAATCCACCTTCAGTTGCCGCAGCTTCAGCTTGGGCGAGAGCAGCCGTGGGAACGGCCAGCAGTAGGAGAAATAAGAGCCAACGATGTTTCATAGGATAAGTTAAAAGTCGCGATGGAGGAAAAACGAGCGATCTCGATACGATCGAGATCCGATCGCCCGCCAAGCGAAACAGAGTGCTTTGTGAAGTCCTCGCGTTCGGATCGATATCTCGTGACAGACTTTAAAGATTTCTTCGATTTTGCCCGAAGGTCGGCAATTTGGAAAGTTCGCTGCCTATCGTTGGCTCTCTCGGCGTTAGCTCAAAGCTTTCGGACAAGTCCAATTTTCGGGAATGCCCGAAGGCCATCCTCGCTTCATGGCCTCCAAGCAAACGCCATGAATCGTTAGCTGGCAATCGAGTAAATGAAAGCCTTCTTTGTTGGTGGTTTTGATGCCGATTTTGAGAACGGAGTCGCTCCTGAATTCGATGGTCTTGTTACATTTGACACAGACTAAATGGTGGTGGTGGTAAGGTTGAGGCTGATTGAGTTCGTAATGTTTGTGTCCTTCGGCTAGCTCGAGTTCCCGCAACAACCCTAGATGGGCCATTAATTTGAGGGATCGATAAATCGTGGAGAGACTGATTTTTTTCTTCGTCTCTTTTTCTTGCAGGCATTGATAGAGGTCTTCAGCGCTGAGATGTTCGCCTTTCGGGAGATCTTGAAAAACTCTCAGAATTGTTTCTCGCTGTGGTGTCAGACGCAAGCCTAGTTGATTTAATTCTGTTTTGAAGGCTTCGCTATTGTAGCTATACATCGTGTATATTTTTTTAAAAAATAGTCCCTAAAGTTTATGGTAATCGTCAGAATTACCGAGTGTCAACAAGGTTTTTTATTGAGAAAAAATGGCTATAAGCTATTTGGTAAGATCGTCCCGTTTCGAGAAATGGTCTGTTTTGAACCGGCGTTCTCGTCGCGTTCGATGCGTTTCTATCGACCGATCGATGGGAAAACTGACACGAGATCGGTCGAACGATATATTTTTATCGAGTGATTTTTGAGAAGATTTTTGAGAAGATTTATCACAAGGCGATCGCGTTAAAGGTCGCGGCGATCGCTACCAAAAATATCCACGTTTCACGATCGTCTGCTGTTTGGTCGGGTTGTATTTCAGTAAATATTCCCGAGCGATCGCGCCGCAGTCACGCAACTGTCGCACCTCCGCCTCGCGAATTTCCGTATCCGTCGACAGTAAAATCACCTGCTGGCTGGCTGAGGGAAAATAGCGTTCGATGAGATTTTGGCGGTGCGACGAATCTAACCGTCCCAACGGCGTATCGATCGCCACCGGAAGCTGGCGTTCGGACACCCGCGCCAACCCCCACAAAAAGGCGATGGCTAGCAGTTGCTTTTCTCCGGCGGACAAGCGGTGTTTGGGAACCAGTTGTCCAGAGCGATCGAACAGCGACAACATGAAATCCGCCGCGTCTACCACCACCCGATGCACCAAATCCGACTTGTGCAGCAGATAGCGAAAACACTCCGTTATCTCAATTTCTAACTTGTTAAGCTTGCGTAGCGTCAACTGGTGGCGGAACTGCGTCAACGTTCCCTGAACTCGCTTCGACATCTGAATAATGCGATCGGCGTTGTGGCGATCGATATGTTCTTCCCCGTAACTTTCCAGTTCTCGGCGAGTTTTCAGCAGTTTTTCCTCACACTGCTGGCGTTGGCGTCGCGTCACTTCCACCGCCACCTCCAACCGCTGGCGTTCTTCCTTCGCCAAGTTCATATTATCGAATAGGCGATCGTACTGCTCTGGCGGCGCAGCCACGGCGATTTGCTGTTCCGTGCGATCGACCGTTTCCTGTAACTGGCGCAACTGTTCCCGCATCTCCTCCACTTGACGCTGGCGATCGCCGAGACTGTCGAGAATCGCCGCCAGTCGTTCGAGTTGACGATCGTCGAGATCTAACCACAGTTCCACAGTCTCATCGAGTTCGGGCGTTTCCTGTTCCAAAAACGCTTGAATTTTCGCCTGTTTCGCTTTCGGAAGCCCCAACAGTTCCAACTGTTCGAGTAACCGCGCGTCCCGTTGTTTCAGAGTCGATCGCACCAAGCGATCGATTTTAAACTGTCGTTCCGTCTCTCCCTGACGCTGCGCCGCCTCCAACAGCGGACGTACCATCACCAACGGGAGCGTTCCCGAAACTAACTCTCGCAGGCGATCGCGCTGCTGTTCGACTTTATCTTGTTCTCCTTTCAATTGCGCGTCGAGGCGACTGCGTTCTCCTGCAATTTTCCCCCCTTCCGCGCGAAAGGTTTCCGTGGCCTCCTGTTCCAAACGAACCGCGCGATCGAGTTCTTTCGTCTTCGCCTTCAGTTCCGCATCCAGTGCGTCGAACTCCTGCTGACAGTGTTCCAAACGTTGCTCGATTTCCTCCAACGCCGCACGTTCGGCTGCATCGGCGAGATCCTTTCGTTTGCGGTTGACCAAAATTTCCAAATCCACCGCCAAGCGTTCGGCCAGTTCCAACCCCAACAGAGATTTAATCGCACTCGTCACCAACGGCGGCGGCGCGTCCAATTCCGCCAGTTCTTTCACCTGTTCGCCGTCGAAGAGAAACAGGTTCGAGATGCCCAACGGCAGCAAATTTTCAATATACTCGTCCCAAGTTTCGGCTAACGCCGGATCGGGCCACTCGCGATCGATAATGCCTAAAGTATCTTTCCCGTCCTTGGGGTTCGCCGTCCACGATCGCACGATGCGATATTTGACCGGGCGATCGTCGATAATATGCTCGAAGAGGAGTTCGAGACGCGTCGTTTCCCCGGCTGGCGTGCGGCGGTTGACGCACTGAGTTAGAAAATCGGCATAGTTGAGACTTCCCCGCGTCGAACATTGAGCGCGATGACCGTAAAGTGCCAAGCGAATCGCGTCCATCAGGGTCGTTTTACCCCCGCCGTTCATTCCTCCGAACAAAACGATCGGAGCCAGTTCGCCATCGTCTTTCGGACTCAGATCGATGGTCTGGCGTCCGATATAAGGTCCGAAGTTTTGCAGAACGAGTTCGAGAAATTTCACAGGTCGAGGGCAAGGCGCAAAAGAGCCAGGAACGGAACGTCCCTGGCAAAATAGGGGGGTTAAGAGGGGTTGCTTCGATCGTACCGTATTTCAGTAACTTACGGGCGATCGATTCCTTGGAGTTGGGAAGAGGGAACGGGGAACGGGGAACAGTGGGGAGTTCTCCTATTTGGCTCGTCCTATCATCATCCCATCATCACCTCACTGGTGACTGGTGACTGGTGACTGGTGACTGGTGACTGGTGACTGTAGGCGGTGTACATTGGCGGTGCGTGACGATTTATTGGTCTGACGATCGACACCCCATTGTTCGAGTCACGCACCCTACCGATTGCCTCGACCGCGACCCTGTCCGCGCCCCTGTCCACGCCCCTGTCCGCGACCGTGACCCGGACCGAAACCGTCTTCGCGACGCTGTTCCATCCAGTCCGCCATTTGTTGGCGTTGTTCTTCTGTTAGGACGTTGCGAATTTCCATCATCGAGTTAAAGTGCAATTCACCCATTTCTTGGTGTAACTGGCGCATCTGACTGTGTTGTTGGCGAATTTCGCTTTCGGAGGCGTTGCCAGCCATGAGATCGTGCATTTGTTGGCGTTGTGCCTGAATTTCGTCCCGTTGGGTGTCGAATTGGGGTTGGTAGCGATCGCGGATCGCTTGAATTTCCTCGAGTTGTTCTGAGGTTAAATCTAACTGGTCGAGCCAGCGCATCTGTCCGCCGCCGGGGCCGCCACCGGGGCCTCGCTGTGACATTTCAAAGGGGACATCGAGGTTTTGTGCGAAGGCATTGTCAGGAGCGATCGCCCACAGAGCCATCAAACTCAAGAGAAATAGCGATAGGGATTTCATCGAACTTGGATCGTGAGCGTGGTTGCGGCCGTGACGGTGGCGACGACGGCAAAAGTGAGACGGATGAGACATGATGAAAACCTCCTAAATGGTTTCTAAGCTACAGAATTGATTAAGGGTTCGAGTTCCAGAGTTCGGCATCCCAAACATCTTCTTCGCAGCGTTCGACAGAGCAGTACCAAGTTTGTTCGACGAAGGCTTCGAGTTGAGCCAGTTCTTCGTCGCTGGGCGAGTTCGAGGTGACACTGCGACTCCCGACCCAAGCGATCGCGATCGAAGCGGCGGCAGCCACCGATGCGATCGAGCGGCGACGCCAACGCCGAGACGGACGTGGGGGAAGCGACGCCACGATGCGATCTTCGAGGGTAAGATTTTCTGGCGGTGCGATCGCCCGGTGTTGTTTGAGAAATTCAACGAGTGTGCGGTCGCGGTCGGACATGGGTTTCATAGCGTCACCCCCTGTTTTTCGAGATACTGTCGCACGGTCGCGCGAGCGTGGAACAGTCGAGATTTCACCGTTCCTACGGGAATCCCCAACACCTGAGCCACTTGCTTTTGAGGCAAGTCTTCGAGATCGTGCAGGACTAAGACGCTACGATGCTCGAAACTGAGTTCCTCGAGTCCCCGCTGTACTAAGTCGCGATAGTGCAAGTCCATTAAATCCGGGGCTGGCGAAGACGGCGGCTTGGGATCGAGTTTCGACTGGAGGTCGGCCGTTTTGGCAAACTCCCGCCGTTTGTCTGAGGCCACGTTCCACGCAATGCGATACAACCAAGTCTTGAAGTACTCGGGCGATCGCAATTTGGGCAGCCCTTTCCAGGCTCGGAGAAAGGTTTCTTGAACGAGATCGTCGAGGAACGACGAACCGCACAGTTGAAAGAGGGTCGATCGGACTTTGTGTTGGTGGCGTCGGTACAGAAGACGGAAACTATCGGAGTTCCCGCGTCGGCACTGACGCACCAAATCGCCATCTGAAAGGGGTTTCTCCGTCAGGGGAACGGGTTGCACCATCGCGTTTTTACGGGTTAACTGGACTCTGATGCCGGTTTGGGGAACCGGGAATCGAGCGTTCTGAGTGTTTAGACACGGGGTCGCTGTGAAAGGTTCAATCGGTCGTCTCGAACCCGCAACGCTGAGACGCGATCGTGCGACCCCACTTTTCTAGGAAACTCTGTTGTTTGAAGCTTTCTCGCGATCGAGCCACAGTTAACGTTCCAACCGCATCGTTCACTCAGAACAAGCGCCACCGAGGTCGTCAATGCGGTTTTCTAGGCGATCGAGGAAATCGCCCAACTCCACCCTCGAGTAATGCTGTCGGTAAATCGACGCCAACAGACAGAGAAGCTCTAAATTCGTCGAATTCTCTGCCACTCGCCGTTCTAAGACTTCGATCGCGTCGGCGATCGCCCCCGTCTCGCGATAAATTCTCGCCTGAAGCACCGCTCGCGCGTCGAGATCGCGTTCCTCAAGGCGATCGAGCTGTTGTTGGATGACCTGAGATTCGGCTTCCGTCACCGCAGAAAACACCGTTTGCGCGGCCCCTTTCCCGTTGTTCGCATCCACCGACACCAAATACGTCTCGCCCGGTTGCAGTGGCGCACCGTCGTAAACCACCATTGGTTCGGAAACCTGAGTTTCCCAATCGACCCCCGCACCGGCCACGCGCACGCGGTACGTCGTCACGCCCTCGACGGCAAACCAACGCAATACCGGGCGATCGCTATACACCCGAGAGGCGTGGGGCGACCAGATGTGCGGTACGTCAGTACTGCGAGGGGGGTTGCGCGTACAACCGCCGTGACATCGCGGCCGTTCTTCTCGCGACGGCTCCTGTTGCGCGATCGCCTCGTCCTGTCGCGGTAGCGCGAAATCGATACCGAAAACTAACAGCACCCCTAAGAGGGAGGCAATCCAAGACCTGCCTCGCGAAGTCGGATTTCGGCTTTTCGTTTCCATTGCTCTTCTTCGTAGTAGTAAATCCTAACATTTGAAAAACACGCCGACCACGACGCGATCGCTTCATCGTCGCGATGTTGAACTTCCAGCGTCCGAGCCATCCAACAATCGGCGATTCCTTCATCGGGAAGAAGACGGACGGCCTCGGAAAAGTAATCGATCGCCGCCTCGTAACGGCCTAACTCATATTGAGCGCGACCTTGATTTTTCAAAATACTGTATTGATGGATGGTATTGTCGGGTTCGGCCATGCGCCGACATTGCTTGAGAAGTCGGGCGGCGCGTTCGGGTTGTCCCTCAGACAAATCGAGATAGGCCATATTGTTACAAGCGGCAGCGTTTCCCAACCACATCGCACGGCGATAGTAAGTCCGCGCGAGATCGATTTCCCGCATATCTTCAGCAATAAACCCCAAATTGTTCGAGGCAGCCCCTGAGTATGGATAGACCCGAAGAGACCATTCAAAATAGCGCCTTGCCGCGTGCCAGTCGCGGCCCAACGCCGCTTCTCCCAAACGATTGAGCCAACCGGCCAACGGGGGGGCAACGATACAATACAGCGCGATCGCCACCGTCGAAAATCCCAACAGCGGCACGACTCCCCGAACCTTACGAACCGTCGGCGTTGCGGGCGACCGGTTCGAGGGAGGGGAACTCTCAGGCGAACTCAGGGAGAACGAGCGATCGCGTAAATCCGTCCAGCGAGGGGGAATCGCGTGTGGGTGCTGCACGATCGCGGGCAGCCAACTCGCACAAGGAAAGCGGTCTTCGAGAGCTTGCAAGCGTTCCCGTGCCGTCCGAACCGAGCGATACAACGATACCCCTTGCGAAAACGCCTCGAGGAAATATTTCAAAAACGCTTGCGCCACGCGATCGGGAACCAGTTCTCGCATGACGACCATTTGGGGAATGTGGCAGTCGTCCAAACCGCGAGCCAAACCCAGACCGTCGCAGGAGTTAAAAATCGCCAGTTTCAAACCGCGATCGACTGCTTTTCGCAACCCGTACCAGAGATCTTCGAGGCTGAGGCTTTCCTCGGGATTGATGTAAATTTTGCCCGTTTCCCCTTCCGTTTCGCTGTGACCGGCGAAGAAAATAATATCCCAGGGTCGATCCCACAGGCGATCGTGAATGTCTTGGCGGCGAGGTTCGACTAAAAACGTGACCTCTGCCCCCTCGAGCCGTTCGAGAAACTCGCGATCGCACTCGAGATCGATCCCGTCTCCGTGACCCAAAATTGCCAAGATTTTCACCGAAGCAGACGTCGGCCAGCGATCGGCAGACTGATGGGGGGTCGCCACCGAAACCGGACTGAGAGAAACTTCTGCGTTAGGATAGCGACGCACGAAATCCCATAAATGCCAGGGAAGTTTGCGAATTTCGAGACAGTCGCTGCGAACGAGAATGCGAATTTCGTCGTCGAGGCTGAGCGCTTCGCGCAGTCGCAACTCCACCTCTCGAAACGATTCAGAACTCAGCCAGTTGTGGAATTGAGTTTCGACGAGTTTGGCCGAATTGCGGCAGGCGTTGAGGCGTTCGATCGCGCCGTTATAGGTAATGCGTTTCGGGCGAATGCGCGATCCCCGAGTTCCCTCGAACAAACGACTGTTCCACGGCGATCCCACGCGACGATAGGTATCGCTCCAGTGTTGTTGAAGGCGTTCGGCGAGCAGCGTACTCGGCGGTAAAAAACCGGTCGTTTCAGAGATGGGGCGTTGGTTGTCCGATCCCACTTCTAACGATACGTGAAAACCCGATCGCGCTAGATCGCCTGTCAGTTTGAGTACGACGAGTTGGCTCATGGAAGACAAAGACTGCTGAGTTCGATGTAGTAAATGCTCCCCTTTACGAACCCATCGATCTCAGGTGAATCAGATTAAAGACTAATCAGATAGAGAAGGTTTCTACTATCGTAAAATCTTCTAGCTCCACTCTAACCTTAAATATTTCGTCTGGCTCGATACTGAAATCTAATTGCAAGGTTTGCGTCCCGCGAGCGCAGGCTTGCATGACCGTCTCGTCTTTCTCGTCGAGAATTTCGACCTGTAAGTGATGGGGCAGTTGACGGCCGGGATCTTGGGGTGTGACGTGAACCCACACATCGATTTCGGTCGTACTTGTCGTCGAGAGGCCCACCAGGAGCAATACCGTTTCGTCCTTGCGGGACAGATCGATAGTTTTGACGCGTTCGACCCAACGCTCCTCGGTCGCTTTGCGAAACGCCAAACCCAAAGAGCGAGATGCTAAAACCGAGCCGATCGCCTCCCAATCGCCCTCGAAGCAGTTTTGCAACCAGCGGTCGAGGCGAACTACAGACGAGACGAGGGTTTCCAACGCGCGATCGCCGACGGGATCGAAACAGTCGAGAAAGTTGTCGAGAGAATGCCATGCTTCGAGGGGAACGATTTCCTCGGATACCGTTTCGCGGAAGCCGACGAGTTGAGCTTCGTCGTAAGTCGAACTGAAGCGCACGGCGATATAGCCGAGGCGATCGCTCCAAACTTCGGGAGCGACAGACACTGACGTTCCGTCTTCCGACACCGGACAACATTCGATCGCGCCCTGGCCGCTGACCGGAAGGTCGGCGCTCTGGCACAGCGGCCGTAACGGAGCGTTCCAAATTTGACTCTCGCCGAGATCTGCTTCGATCTCCATGCACTGACAGTAGGCATTAACCGCATACAGAGCCAAGACCTGTCGGTACGCATAGTTTGCTTTCTCCGGGTTGCTATATTGACGGCGTAGGCGATCGGCAACCTGTCGGTTTCGGGCTGTCAGAGGGACAGTAAATGTCAAATGGGCAGTCATGGATGCCATAGGAATTTCCCTTCCATTAATACTCTAAATTTCGGATGTAAGCTTTGATGTGCGAGGAAAAGCTTTTCAAACAGCGTTGATAAAAATCGCCTAAAGTGGACACTCTAATACCTAACTCTTCAGAAATTTCTTGCCATTGATAGCCATCGAGACGGCGCAAGGCAATATATTGAAACGTCGCTCTCGGATATTTACGAATATATTTTTGACCGAACAGTCCGTCGAGATCTTCTTCAATACATTGACGCACGCAATCGGAAAGCAGCGGCACGGATTCATAAGGGATTTCCTCGGGATCGCAGATAGACATCAAATCGCCGTTTGTCGATTTCGGAAAACCTTCTTCTGTCGTTTCGTATTTTGTCCGTGCTACCTCTCTAAAAAAACGTCGTTCGAGAAGGACGTTTACCCATGCCATCACCGTTCCTCGATCGCGATCGTATCGGTCGATGTTTTGACAGATGAACACAAAGAGATTTTGTAAAGCTTCAGCACGATAGTCTCGATATCGTCCTGGTGCGATTCCCGGTGCTTTAGGATAGGCTATGCGCCCCGATTTAAAAATTCCCTCGACAAGCCGAGTCAGGGCGACGCGCCTGGCTTTACTCCTCGGAGGGTTATCTTGTGCGGCGATCGCCCACTGTCGCAATTGCTCGTCGTCCATAACGTTGCATCGATCGATACCTGACTCGCTACGATCCGTGCCAATGAATCGGAGGAAGCTTCCACATATCTCTCGCTGAAAAAATGCGATTTTTACGGCGATCGTACTAAATATTTACAAAAATTTACATTTATCGCGAAGAGGGGATAAGGAGACAAGAAGACAAGGAAGAAACTGTTACCTGTTAACTGTCTTCACTGCTCACTGTAAAACAGGTCCCCCTGTCTGTGGGTGGTGTACATGGGCGATGCGTGACGAGCGATCGGTCTCACGATTCACACCCGATTTTTCAAGTCACGCACCCTACTGGTGACTGGTGACTGGCAACTGGTGACTGTATTTACCAAAAGAGCTGGGTTTAAAGCCTCGTCCTTCTAGGACGATTTTACCCGACAATTCTTGTGGCAAGATGGAAGGATATCGGGGAATCAACAACAGCAATGTTAGTTCGAGAAGCCAAACTCAAAGGTTTGCCAAAGCAGTATCAAGCACTTGACGAAGCGATCCGTACCGGACAGTTCATTAGAAATAAGTGCTTGCGACTGTGGATGGATACCCGTGACTGCACGAGAGCCAAAATGCAGGCTTTGTGTAAGAGTTTGGCGATCGAGTTCCCTTTTGCCAAACAACTCAACAGCATGGCTCGACAGGCTCATGCTGACCGA
>NZ_JAQNCQ010000078.1:0-5005 GCF_028368005.1 Geitlerinema sp. CS-897
CCTCTCCCCCTCTCCCTTTCTCCCTTTCTCCCTTTCTAAATCGGACGCAGGCGGGTCACTTTTAAGTCAAACGGCCCCGAACCGACGGCACCAAACGCTCGAACGCGCACGATGTAGGTTCCCGATTGCGTAATGCGAGCGAACAGGAGAGAATTAGTCGTTCCGTCGGGGCCGTCGTCGTTTTCGGCGATGGTCAAGCCGTCAGGGGTCATGAGCGACACAATGGTATCGAAGCTATCGGAAAGAACGTCGATCGTGATTTGATCGCCTTCTTCTAACTGCACGAGATAATCGTGGGCGAAACCGCCTTGTCCGGTCGGAATGTCTGCTTCGGACAGGGTTCCGTTTATCTCACCGCTGGGTGGGAGTAACGAGGGGTTGTAGAGGTTATTTTGCGCTCGAACGGGAGTCGCGATCGTCTGGAGCGTCATTGCGATCGCCGGAACTGCGAGAGCTTGCGTCAGTCGAGCTATCAGAGCGTGTTTCATCGAATCTGCTATAAACCACTGGCTTCACAATACCAAGATACTCGAGGCACACACAGACAAAATTGAGGCAAGGATGCAAAAATTTACGCGCGATCGCCTGAAATCGATGGGGGACACTCTCTTAGAAGGGTTTCGCTGCCAGCCAGCCGTGCAATTGTTGGGGCTTTGGGCGATCGCCGCCACGATCGATCGCCTCTGGTTTATGTTCGATCTCCGAGTTCCCGATTGGGATCGCGCCGATTATCTCACGGGAACCCTCAATTACTGGAAAGCGTTTCAAACGCCGGACTGGTGGTCATCTGAGTGGTGGACGCAACTGTGGCTATTGTCCTCGAAGATTCCGCCGCTGACCTACATCTCGACGGTTCCCATCCATCACGCCTTCGGCACTGGATTCGATCGCACGACGCTCGTTAACCTCTTTTTTAGCGGAATTCTCCTCGTCAGCGTTTACGGCTTGGGACGCCATTTGTTTTCGCACCGCGTCGGGGTGTGGGCGGCGGTGTTGTGTTTGCTGTTTCCGGGGCTTATCGCCGTTCGTCTGGACTTTCTCCTCGACTATCCCCTCGCCGCCGTGACGACGTTGGCGTTTTTCACTCTCACGCTTTGGCGCAATGCAGATGACGATCGCCCCCACAGTTGGACGTTCGCCGTACTTTGGGGGTTGGCGTTGGGGGCGGGAATTCTCCTGAAACAGTCGATCGCCCTGTTTTTAACTGTTCCCATGCTTTGGGTTTTCGGAGAACTCACGATCTCGCGGCGTTGGGAAAAACTCCTACAATTCGTCGTCAGTTTCGGCGTGTCGGCGTTGGTGTGGGGATGGTGGTATCGCGCCAATTGGTTACTGGTTCTCACCTCTAGCAAACGCGCCACCATCGATTCGGCGATCGCAGAAGGCGATCCTCCTCTAAACCACCTCAAAGCCTGGACGTACTACCTGGAAATCCTCCCCGAACAAGTCTCCTGGCTGTTCCTCGCGGTGTCGATCTCCGGACTTGTCAAACTTCTATTGACTCAAAAAAACCGCCCATCTCCCCATCTCCCCCTCTCCCCCTCTCCCTCTCTAAAATGGCTCGCCGTCTTCCTCATCGGCGCTTATCTACTCTGTTCGTTCAACATTAACAAAGACTGGCGCTACAGCTTGCCCTATCTTCCCGTGTTGGCGACGGTGATGGCTTACGGGTTGACGGGGTGGGGATGGCGCGTGCGCTGGGGAACGGCGATCGCTGCGACGGGGTTGGCGGTGATTTCCCTGCGTCCGACGACGGAATTCGATCCGGCGACGACTCGCGCCTATCGAGGACAACCGTTTCCCCATACAGACGTTATCGCAGAGATTACCCGCACCGATCCGTATTTGCAAACGACGTTGGGGGTGTTACCGTCTACGCCAGCGGTGAACCAGCATAACTTGAATTATTACGGGGCGTTGGCGAATTTCCAGGTTTACGGGCGTCAGGTGGGGGTGCGATCGCGCGACGTTCCCCAAGATGTGCGATCGCTGTCTTGGTTCGTCACGAAGACGGGAGATCCGGGTTCGGTTCCCGACGCCTATGACGATACAGTCGCTCTCGTCGAAGACAGTGGCGAGTTTTCGCTTCATCGTCAGTTTCCCCTTCCCGACGGCGAACGGTTGAATCTCTACCGCCGCCAAAGCCCCTTCGTGACGATTACCGCCACGGAAACGCCGACGCTACCGCAACGCCTCAGCCTCGATAGCGTGATGGTTCCGCCCCGGATTCCGCCGGGATCTGCGGTTCCGGTGACGTATCAATGGTCGGGATCTTGGGCGAGATTCACCAAGGGTATGGTGTTGGTGACGTGGCGCAAGGTTGGCGATCGCGAGAACTCGGCGTTTTGGTTGCACGATCGCGCGATCGCGTCGGGGTTTTTGATGGCGCAACCGCACCCCGGCGACAGTGCGTGTCAGAGCGATCCCCATCGCTGTCGGTTTCAGGTGACGGAACGGACGGCGATGTATCCTCCGGCGACGTTACCGCCGGGAACGTACGCTCTCGAGGCGCGGTATTTGGATTTGGAAACGGGTGCGATTGAGGCGATCGCGATCCCGTCGCTGTCGATTTCTCTCGATCCGGCGGCGTCTCCCGTCGAAGCCCCCGAGTTAGATCGGGCTACGCAGTTTCGAGAGTTGGCGGCGGCGTTTCCCCAGGGAACGGTGGAGATCGATCGCGTTTTTGCCGAAATCGGACGCATCAATCAATACGATCCGGTGCAAGGGTATCTCGATCGCGCGATCGCTGCGTTGGAATCTCGCCTCGAACGGTATCCCAACCGCGCGGATTGGGCGTACGGGGTGGGGTTGGCGTGGGTGTTGAAGAAACGGGCCGATCGGGCAATTCCAGCTTTCGAGCGCGTGGTCGAACTCGATGGCGATAACCCTTACGCTTACGCGTATTTGGCGATCGTCAACCTGGCCGATTGGCATCCGGTAGCGGCGCAACGGGCCATCGATCTCGCGTTGGCGATCGATCCTACAATATCGGAACTACAGGTTCTCGACGGTGTGGCTGCGTTGATGCGCGGAAATCTCCTCCGCGCCTATCGAGTGCTGTCGTCTCTGTGATGGTGCGCGATCGGGGGGCGTCCGGTTGACGACAGTATCGGTGGAGAAAAGCCGTATCGCACCATACTGTCGATCGCCCGAAAATTCGATAAGGTCTGGAGAATCGCCGGGATTGATGCTTTTGAGAGTTTGAATGCGACTCGAGCAGTTACAAGCGTTTTTGGCGGTTGCCGAAACGGGCAGTTTTCAGAAAGCCGCGAAGTTGTGCGACGTCACCCAATCGACAATCAGTCGGCAGGTGCAGGGGTTGGAAGCAGAGGTCGGGTTGCCGTTGCTGCACCGAGGCGCTCAGGCTAAACTGACCGTCGCGGGCGATCGCTTTTTTCCCCACGCCCTCAAAATTTGTCGGGAGTGGAAATCGGCGCTGAACCAGTTGGCGGAACTCTCGGAAGGAAAGCAGTCAGAGCTTTGTGTGGCGGCGATTCATTCGGTGTGCGCTCAGTTTTTACCGCCGGTGTTGCAGCGGTTTTGTGTCGAACGTCCGAACGTGCAGTTACGCGTTACGTCCCTCGGGAGCGATCGCGCGTTGAAGGTGTTGCGAGATGGGTTGGTGGACGTGGCGATCGTGATGAACGACTCTCGTTTGACCGCATCGTCAGAAACGGTCGTTTCGACGTTGTTCGACGAGTCCGTCGAGGTGTTAATGGCGGCCGATCATCCGTTGGCACGGTACGATGAGGTTCCCTGGGAAGAACTGGCGCGTTACGAACACGTTGTTTTTAAAGACGGTTATGGAATGCAGCGGTTGGTTCGCGATGCCTTCAGTCGCCAAAATATGACCTTTAAAGCGGCTTTAGAACTCAATACGCTCGATGCGTTTCGTGGTATCGTCCGACAGGGAAATTTGATTTCGCTGTTACCGAAATCGGCTTTGTTAGAAGCGGTACGCGATCCGGGGCTGACGGTACGGGCGATCGCGCCCAATCCTTCGTTTCCCAGTTTGACGCGTCAGGTGGTGGTGGTGACGACTCAGGATCGATTGGCCATTCCGCCTATCGCCCAATTTTACGATCTCGTGTGCGAACTCGTACCGCGATCGGTCGAATCGACAATGTTAAAAAATATGATTACATATAGCAATCCTAAATAGATTGTGTAATAAACGTTGGGTAAAAAGGAAAAAGGGAACGGGGAATCGGGAACGGGGAACAGGAAATCGGGAATAGAGATAAAGAGTTCAGGATTGTTTCTGGTGCTTCGATTTGCTAAAACTCATTGGAAACTGCGATCGCATTTAAAATAAGATAATTGTGTCGAAACTTTTTTGAAAAAAACTAAATCGACAAAATTAAAGTATAATAGATAAAATTTGTTGAGCGTATCTCAAAAAATATAAATCGATCGGATGCAAACTTGAGTCCTCGAGTTAGCTGCGGTTGGGGTTCGACTTCGTGGGTGCATCTCAAAAATGTAAATTTATCAGATCGGAAGTCTCTGCACTGAATTGAGTTGTTGTTGGGTTTCGCGATCGCTCCACCCATGAACGGCAGCGTTGCCGAAGTCCATGAACGGCAGCGTTGCCGAAGTCCAACCTACCCCAGACTCACATTTTTACAAAGGTGAGTGAAATGCACCATTTTGAAAATTTGTTGTCGCGATCGGCAATCGATCGATTCTTTCAAAAAAATAGAAAACTTCTTGTTGTTAAGCACGATCTTAATTCTGCGCCAATTCAAGTTTGAAATGCAACGGTCTCCGATCCCTGACTATAAAATACCTCAGAAGGGGTTCGATAGTCAAGAGATTTTCGAGGACGATCGTTGAGTAAATCTACTGCTTTTTTGACCGCATCTGGTGACAAGATTTTAAAATTTGTTCCTTTCGGAAAAAACTGTCGAAGCATTCCATTTGTATGCTCGTTTAGTCCTCGCTCCCAGGAATGATAAGGATTGGCAAAGTAACAGGATACCCCCAGTTTTTGAGCCAGTTCTTC
>NZ_JAQNCQ010000079.1:0-22405 GCF_028368005.1 Geitlerinema sp. CS-897
CCCTCTCCCCCTCTCCTGCTCCCCCGATCGATCGCCATTGACCTGACGATCCTGTTACACTCGACTAGCACTGGTTCGTATCCTCGAAACTACCGATAAAGCAACCTATGGTTGGGTTTTTCAGAAAATTCCGCAAACAAATCGCTCGTATCGAAGTCACGGGCGCGATCGCCTCAACGACCCGAGAAAAAGTCCTCGAAGCTTTAAAAACCGTCGAACGCCGCAAATTTCCCGCTCTGGTGCTGCGCGTCGATAGCCCTGGGGGAACCGTAGCCGATTCTCACGAAATCTATCAAGCCCTCAAACAACTCCGTCAGAAAACCGACATCAAAATCGTCGCCAGTTTCGGCAATCTCGCCGCCTCGGGAGGCGTGTATATCGGCATGGGCGCCGAGCGCATCGTCGCCAACCCCGGCACCATTACCGGAAGCATCGGCGTGATTTTGCGCGGGAACAATCTCGAACGACTTCTCGATAAAATTGGCGTATCCTTCAAAACTATCAAATCGGGGCCGTACAAAGATATTTTGGCGTTCGATCGCGAACTGACCGACTCCGAAAAACACATTTTGCAAGAACTCATCGACACCACCTATTTACAATTTGTCGAAACGGTCGCGGAGTCCCGCAACCTGGCGCTCGAAACCGTTCGCGAGTTTGCCGACGGTCGCATTTTCAACGGCCAGCAAGCCCTGTCTCTCGGACTCGTCGACGGACTCGGTACTGAAGACGACGCGCGACGCACCGCCGCCGAACTGGCCGGACTCGATCCCGAGCGCACCGAGTTCTGCACCGTCGAAACGCGCAAACCCCTTTGGGCACGTCTGTTGCGATCGAATGGCAGCGTCTCTCGTCTCTCCAGTCTCGGAGAATGGTTAGAATTTGAACTGTCTACGAGCGGTTTACCTCTGTGGATGTACCGTCCTTAACGACATCGAACGAACGAATACGATAAAAAAATCGATCGCGATAATATGGAGGTTTGTGTAGTGGAAGCGGACTGGACCGTACGAGCAATTCGAGGGGCGACGACCGTTCCCGAAAATTCGGCCGAAGCAATTCGCAGTGCTGTCGAGGAACTGCTCGACGAACTCGAGCGAGGCAACTCGTTCGACCCCGAGCAAATTATCAGCCTGACGTTTTCCGTCACGCGAGATCTCGACACGCTGTTTCCAGCTTCAGTCGCGCGATCGCGTCCCCGGTGGGATAACGTTCCCTTGCTCGACGTCCAACACATGCACGTCGAACAGGATCTCGAACGCTGCGTGCGCTTCCTCCTTCACGTCAATTTACCCGCTTCGGTCAGGGTCTATCACCCTTACCTGCGCCGTGCTAAAAGCCTGCGACCGGATTGGAGCCTCTCGACAGTCGGCTCTCAGTAGTCCGACGGGTTCCCCGAAACCTCACCGCCGACGCTCGGTCGGTGGGGACGCAGGCGGTTCGGCCGAGCGGCTCGTTCAGCATCGCTCGAGGTCTATGCTGCTGCGCTTGCAGATCGAAAACTTCGCCCTCATCGACTCCCTCGATCTGGAGTTCGGACGGGGGCTAAACGTCTTGACTGGCGAGACGGGGGCGGGCAAGTCCATCGTCCTCGACGCTCTCGATGCGGTTCTCGGCGGCAAAACCAGCCGTCGCGCCATCCGCACGGGGGCCGATCGCGCCTGCATCGAAGCCACCTTCGCGCTCGAAGGGGGGATCGTGGCCTGTCGCCGAGACCTGATCGCCAGTCGTCGCGGCTCTCGCAGTAAATACCGTTTCGACGGTCGGGCGGCCAACCAGAAAGACGTGCTACACTGGCGCGATCGCGTGGTGGAAATCGCCGCCCAAGGTCAAGCCGTCCAACTCGGACAAACCCCCCACCAACGGGAACTTCTCGATTTATACGGTGGAACGAAACTTCTCGAAGTCCGAGATCGCGTCGCCACCGCTTTCGATCGCTGGCAACAGGCCGAAGCCGCCTTAGCCGAACGACGGGAACGCGATCGCCAACAAGTCCAACAGCTCGATCTGTGGACGTTCCAACTCGAAGAACTCGAAAACGCCCAACTCAACAGTCCCGACGAACTCGACGACCTCGAACGAGAAGCCCAACGCCTCAGTCACGTGGTCGAACTCCAACAGCAAAGCTATCGCGTCTATCAAGCCCTCTACGACAGCGACGACGACGCGGCGGCCGCCTCCGATCTCCTCGGAGACGCCGAAGCCGTGTTAGACGATATGGTACAGTTCGACGATCGCGTCGAATCGATTTTGACCCTGGTACGGGAAGCCTTGGTGCGAGTCGAAGAAGCCGGACAGCAAATCAACGCCTACGCCGACGACCTCGAAGTCGATCCCGAACGGCTGCAAGCGGTGAACGAGCGCGTCCGACACCTCAAACAAATCTGTCGCAAATACGGACCGACTCTAGCCGACGCCATCGATCGCTATCGCACGCTACAGGGACAACTCGAAGATCTCGACAGTCGCGATCGCTCCGTCGAAGCCCTCGAAGGTCTCTGTCAAAGCCGACGAGAAGAACTCCACGCCGCCGGTCAGCAGTTGACGCAGCTGCGCCGACAAGCTGCCAAACAGCTCGAATCTCGCCTCGTCAACGCCCTCAAACCCCTGGCCATGGAAAAGGTCAAATTTCAAGTCGAAATCGCTCCGATCGCCCCCAACCGTACCGGAAGCGATCGCGTGACGTTTCTGTTGAGTGCCAACCCCGGCGAACCCCTCCAACCTCTGAGCGAAACGGCCTCGGGCGGCGAAATGAGCCGCTTTCTGTTGGCTCTCAAAGCCTGTTTTAGCGAAGTGGACAATGTGGCGACCCTGGTATTCGACGAAATCGACGTGGGCGTCTCCGGGCGCGTGGCCGGAACCATCGCCGAAACTCTCTATCGCCTCAGCCAACACCACCAAGTCCTCTGCGTGACCCACCAACCCCTTGTCGCCGCCATGGCCGATCGTCACTTTCACGTGGCTAAACAAGCCATCGGAGATCGCGACGACGAACGAACGATCGTTAGCGTTCGGGTTCTCGACGAGGACCAACGACGCCGCGAACTGGCCCAACTGGCCAGCGGCCAAGGCGATCTCGAATCGACCGACTCTGCCGCTTCCGCCTTCGCCGACGAACTCCTCGATCGCGCCTCCGAAGTGCGATCGCAACTCAAGCGCAGCCACGCCAAGGCCATCGACGACGACGATCGCACCTCTCAACACCTGTTCGCACCGTGAAACGATCGGGAAAAGTAACGGTCAGCATAGAACGTTTCCAAAAGTTCCGCATTTTCTCGGCCGACAAATTGCCCTCGAGCTGGTACATAATAAATACCAAAGACCCGTACTTTAGAGAGTATCGAGACCTAAAACCACGAAAATCACATAGCATCAACACCCGATCGCAAATTTCCCCGAGACCCTCCACAAAATTCGATCGGCGAGTACACTGAGGATGTATCCGCTACCCTCGCCGATATTTCAACCGCGCCTTTCGACATCAACCGACGCCAGATTTCGCAGACGGGCAACCGTCTGTTCGCCGTTTCAGCTTCTCCGTCAAGAGCTATGACATCTGCATCTCCGAAAACGCCCGCCGTAGATACTGACGTGACGATCGATGTCAAACCTCAGTATAACGAGCCGAAAGCCGTTCACCAACAGGCGGCCTCCAGTAGCGCTCTAGCCACCACGAAAGGCAGCTTCGGCGAATTTCTCGCACCGCTCAACCGCGATAAATTTACCGACGTCGTGCGGGGGGTCGAAGAAAAGCTCAAGGTGGTCAACCAAACCTTGGGGATGCTCGATAGCTTGCTCGACAGTCAGGGGTTCGACGCCATTCTCGACGAAATGTTGCGATCGATCGCCCTCAAAACCGGCGAACTGCTCCACGCCGATCGCACGACGATTTTCCTCCTCGACCAAGAGAAAAACGAACTCTTTACTATCGTCGCCAAAGACGAAAAGGGCAACGCCTTAGAAATTCGATTTCCCGCCGACGCCGGAATTGCCGGGGAAGCCGCCACGTTCAAAAAAATCATCAACATTCCTTACGATTTTTACGACGATCCGAGGTCGGAAACTGCCAAAAAATTCGATAAAAAGAACAATTATCGTACCTATACGATGCTCACGATGCCTCTGCTCAACGAAGAGACAGAGGAACTCGTAGCGGTGGTGCAACTGATTAACAAACTCAAAATCGATATCGACGAGAACGTCCCTCTCGAAGAGAAAATCGATAAATCGGGATTCAGCACGGAAGACGAACAGGTTTTTCTCGAGTTTGCCCCCTCTATTCGTCTGATTCTCGAATCCTCGAAATCCTTCTACGCCGCGACTCAAAAACAACGGGCGGCTTCGGCGTTGATGAGTGCTGTCAACTCTCTGAGCAAGAGCAGCCTCGACCTCGAAGACACCCTCAAACGGGTGATGGACGAAGCCAAAGAGTTGATGAACGCCGATCGCTCCACGCTCTGGCTCCTCGACGAAGAAAAAAGCGAACTCTGGACGAAAATTCCCGGCGTCGGCGAACTTCGCATTCCCCGTCACGCCGGTTTTGCGGGAACGGTCGCCGAATCGGGAGAGCCGGTGTTGATTCCCTTCGACCTCTACGACGACGAGCGATCGACCACCTCGAAGGAAACCGACCAAAAAACGAAATATCGCACGTGCAGTATGCTCTGTATGCCGGTGTTCAACTCCGACAACGAACTCATCGGCGTCACCCAGCTCATCAACAAGAAAAAACAAGGGGAATATCCCGCCTACGACCCCGAAACCTGGCCCGAAGCTCCCGAACAGTGGAAAGCCAGCTTTAACCGAACGGATATGGAGTTCATGCAGGCGTTTAACATTCAAGCCGGGGTCGCCCTACAAAACGCCAAGCTCTTCGAGACGGTCAAGCAACAGGAACAACGGCAAAAAGACATCCTTCGCAGTCTCACCAACGGCGTGATCTCCACCGACAAGCAAGGACGCATCATCGCCGCCAACGAATGCGCTAAATGTTTTTTGGGATTCCGCGAAGACGAAATTCTCGAAGGGATGATCCTGCGAGAAATGGTTCGCTTGCAAGAAGGCAAGTTTTCCGAGTGGTTCGAGGCGGCCTTAGATCCTAAAGAGGAGAAAGACCGACAGCAGTACTATCCCAACCAAATCTTGAAAGTGGTCGATCGCAAGGACGGCCAGAGCGTCAACCTCACCATCAACTCGATGGCCGATGCCAGCGATCCCACCAAAGTTAACGGGGCGTTGGTCGTCCTCGAGGACATCAGTGACGAAATGGAAGTCAAAAACTTGATGTACAAGTACATGACGCCCGAAGTCGCAGAAGCCCTCTTGGCAAGCGGCGACACCGGCCTCGGAGGCAAACGCAAACAAGTCTCGGTGCTGTTTTCCGACATCCGCAGCTACACCACCCTCACGGAAAAACTCCAACCGGAGGAAGTGGTGACGATGCTCAACGAATACTTTGAAGAGATGGTGGACGCCGTGTTTAAGTACGGCGGCACCCTCGATAAGTACATCGGTGACGCGCTGATGGCGGTGTTCGGCTCTCCCGCACCGTTAGAAGAGCGAGAGTGGTGTGCGGTGCAAACGGCGATCGCCATGCGCCAGCGGTTGGAGGAATTTAACGAGAAGCGGGTGGCCGACGGTCAACTGGCCATCCAAATCGGTATCGGTATTCATTCCGACAGCGTGGTCAGCGGTAACATCGGCTCCAGTAAGCGCATGGAACTGACCTCGATTGGCGACGGGGTGAACTTGGCCTCTCGCTTGGAAGGGGCCAGCAAGCAGTACGGCACCGATCTGATTATCAGCGAACAGACCTATCAGCCCAACGCCCATCGCTTGGTAGTTCGAGAGTTGGATTTCATTACCGTGAAGGGGAAAACCCGCCCCGTGACCATTTACGAAGCGATCGCCGTTACGGAAGGGGAACTGGCAACGCCGGTTAGCGACGACCAACAGCGGATTATCGACCACTATCACCAGGGACGCCATTACTACCTGCAACCGGCTCGGGAAAAACTCGATACGGAAGACTTTATGCCCCTGTTGGCGCAACTGGAGGGGATGTCGGACGAGGGGCTTCAAGAGCTGAGTTACGACCCCGACAAGCTCCTACGGCAGTTTTTGGGCGGGATGACTCGGGAACAGGCGATCGAGGTGTTTACGGAATCGACCCTCAAACGGTTGCTCGTTACCGAAGATCTCAACGAACTCTCCGAAAGCGATATTCAGCGGTTGCTGCCGTTTAAACTCAAGCAGATGACCCCCCGTTTGTCGAAGAAATTATGGATCGCAAAACTCTTGCAATTCACTGGATTTTCTGAAGTCCGAGATATGTTGTGCGAGGAAGCCGCCGAACTCTCGACTTCCCAGATTCAGAAACTGATCGATCTGGCGAAACCGCCGTTGAAGGCCAAATCGAAACAGTCGTTTCACCAAGCTCGGGAAGAGTTTCAAAAAGTTTTGGAAATCGACCCGCACAATAAGGCGGCCAAATTGCATATAGAGCGTTGTATGCTATTTGAACAACAACCTCCGGCAGAAGATTGGGACGGGGTTTGGAAGCTAACGAACAAGTAAGTTGCCCAAACAGCCCTCACATCCTGTTTCTGAGTCTCGATATTCAATCGGGTGTCGACTTTAACAGACAAATCAGTTCAATATGCGAGATACGATCGATCTAAACTGGCAGTCCTCCGAATACGAATGGATCGAACTCGTCCGACAGCTTCTGTTAGAACTGGCGAGAGCGTGTTTGGGGGATTTGCCCAAGCTACCCATGCACGTGGCCCAGCAAGCCCGGCCGATGGCGGAAACGGCCGGACGTTTGTTAGACGAAGCACGATCGCGCGGCATTGTGGAGGCACAATGGCAACATTACCCCGAGTTGGCTTGGACTCACGACGCCCGCAAGCTGTTTTTGGAACTGGCGCAGGTGTATTTGTCGGATTTGCCCAAACTGCCGGAAAACGCCTCGATTCGGGCGCTCGATTTAGCCGAACGCGCTCAGACGCTCCTCGAACAACCGATGGACTCTGCGTCTGACTCGTCTTCGTCTCAACCGCATCCGTCTCCACCTTCGGAGGCGACGCCTCCCCCGACTGAAAAGCTCGATCGCGCCACGCCATCTACATTGTTGAACCTATTGAAAAGTCGTTTGGAACAGCAACGAGTCCACAGCCGCAACCCCGACGCTCCCGAATGGCAACAACTCCTCAATTTGCTCGACGTGGCGCGAGGGTTGTATCACAATTTAAAAGATTGAATTAGCGTGAAGCAACCGATGTCAACGACTGCGATCGCCCGATCGATGTTTGGGACGGTGGCGGCTTTCGCCCTGTCAGGAGCGGTAGACTCGGGAAAACCGACTTTGGCGCAATCGCCGACGTCCGAACCCCTCTCCTTCGGGTTTCTGTGCTTGCAGAGCGATCGCCTCGAACCCGATGCCCAACAGACTGTTGAAGTCTTAATGGATATCGCCGAGGCCAGCAACTGCATCGACGCCGCCAAAAATCTCGCTGTCTCCGACGAACTCAACCTCAGCGTTCGCGAAATTTCCGATATCAGCCCTCTGGCGACGCTCCCTCACCTGCGACGGCTCGATTTGAGCCTCAACCAAATCGAAGATTTATCGCCGTTGGCTGAGCTGCCAAACTTGCAAGAACTCCTGATTTCCAACAATCAGATTTCCGATTTGTCGCCGCTGGCAGAGTTAGAGTTCATCAAACTCAACCTCGACAGCAACCAAATTTCGGATCTATCTCCCCTCGCCAACCAAGACAATCTCGTCAGTTTGAGCGTTCGGGACAACCAAGTCTCCGATTTAACGCCCCTGTCTTCCCTGATGCGGTTAGAAGCTCTGTTTCTCGATGGCAATCAAATTTCCGATCTCAGTTCCCTGACATCGCTATCTAACTTAGACGGAATGGATTTGAGTCGCAACCAAATTTCGACTTTGCGTCCTCTGTCGGAGATGGAAAATCTGGTTTGGATTGCCCTCAGCGACAACCAAATTCGCGATTTACGTCCGTTGCGCCGTTTGTCGGGCTTGACAGAAATCGATTTAAGTGGTAATGAAATTTCCGATCTACGACCGTTGCGGAGATTGTCCGCAATGGACGAGTTGTTTCTCAACAACAACGAGATTTCCGACGTGGAGCCGTTGGCAGAGTTAACGGGGTTGACGGCGTTGTTTCTCAGCGGCAACGAAATTTCCGATATCGAGCCGTTGAGTTCTCTGACGAACCTATCGCGACTGTTGCTGACGGACAATCCCATCGAAAACCCCACTTGTCCCGTGAAGCCCGATCGCGCCTGTCGGTTTTAGGTTGGGGGAGATGGGAGAGGCGATCGAGCTTTTTTCAAATTTTTTCGCGATCGCCCTTGCCATCCCAAAACGAGATGCTATAATAGCAAAGCGCCAAACATAAGGCGTCCAACACATGGCGGGCGTAGCCAAGAGGTTAAGGCAGTGGATTGTGGTTCCACCATTCGTGGGTTCGAGTCCCATCGTCCGCCCTTTTTCAAGAATTACCAAATACTTACTTTTGAGTGTGGGCAGCCGCAAAGATATCAGCCGCCGTCAGTTCCAGCGTTCCCAACTGGGGCGAAACCACCACACTCTCGCCAACAACCGCCCCAACCTCTCTGTAAACTCCCTTCACTAATTCGAGTACCCAAATCGCCGACGCTTGCGGGTCAACGATCCAATATTCCAGCACTCCCACATCTTGATACTGCAATCGCTTCGCCACGTAATCCCGATTGTGCTGTACTTCCCCAGGACTCACGACCTCAACCACCAACACTGGAGGTGCCATTGACAGACGAATGGTATTGCGTCGCTTTAACTGCTCGATGTGTTCCTCTCGAATCACCGTTAAATCGGGGTAACGGTTTCTCGGCTCCCCGCGTACCTCCAATTCCAGACCGTGACCTCGAACTCTTTGATGGCCTAGCTTTAACGCTAATTGTAGCAGCAAAAACGTCGCGATCTCCACGTTTAAGCCCGACTCAGGTGGCACTTCAATTAGTTCTCCATTGAAAAGCTCGTACAAGTTATCTGTGCCATCGTCGTAGGACAGATACTCTTCAAAACTGTGAAACTGCTGTTGAAGTCGAACCATCAATCTGAGAGCCTTGCAGCGATCGTCGAAATAAGCAATAGAAACTTTAGCACTAAAATCGGCTGAGGAGATGGCACTATTGGCTTCGGCTAAATTAGCTCCGATTGAAGTGCCAGAGCGGAGCATTTGTTTGCTGAGAATGAATTCTCTTTTTTGGTTGACCAAGTATTTATAAGCATTGACTATTCTGATGGCCAATTGATAAGCCTTCTCATAGGCAATACTCTTTTTACTCATCCCACCTTAACTGTTAACTGATATCAAGAACTGGCGACTGGTGACTGGCGACTGGTGACTGTAAAAGACTGGCGACTGTAAAAGACTGGCGACTGTAAAAACACTGGTGACTGGTGACTGGTGACTGAAAATGACCCAAAAGTTCTATATCTTATGGGTTAAGCCTTGATGCGAGAGAAGAGAAAAGCCCAACAGACCGACCCCTCCAAGCACCCACAAGCGAAACCGCCGCCCCACCCTCGGGTCGTCCAGGTGGCGGGAAGTTCCCCTTTTACGCTTACTTGTACTGAGAAGTTCAAGTCTGCCAAATCTTTCCAATCCCCTTTTTGTCCATCGTACCACGATACTCGTTTGCCGAAATCTTCCCAAGTCTCATAATTGACATCGGGGTGTCTGCCGACGCTTTCCCAAATTGCTTTCTGCACGCTAAAGCCGAAGTGTCCGTCGCTATACTTCACCCAAAGCGCATCGATCTCATTGAGTTCTCGACTTGGAAAAGTCTGACAAAGGTCGTCAAAATCTTCTTGCCCTTCTAAGACCATCAGTTGATAAAAAATCCACGCCGTTTCTCGATCGGCTTCTCTCCATTTTTCTTGCTGTAACAAGCATTCTAAGCGTTCGCAAAGCGTGGCTCGATCGAGTTCGCTTTTGCTAAGTCTCAGCTCGGCTTCTAAAGCGCGATCCGATTCTTGGTGAAAGGGACGAAACTGGACAGACAGCATTCGATCGAACCCCTCTCGAAAGCGCTCTGGATTGTCTTTTTCGGCAAACCCGATCCGAAACATCTCGCGCCATCGCTCTTCGTCCTGATTTTCTCGATCGCCCCATAACTCGGTCAAGATTTCCCATGCTTTACGATACAGAGAATACAGTCGCTCGGGGTCTGACGGTAACTGGATGCTGGGAATAATGCGGGGTAAAATCCGCGAGACTCGATAGGTGCGATCGCGCTCCTCAACATCAGAACTCACTTCAAGTAAGCCCAAGGCGATCGCCCGTTGTAACTGCTCTCGATAGTTCGATTGCTCTTCACACACCGCTTCTAACGCTGCCATCGGGACGGGAATCTCGTAAACCAAACACAAACTGAGAATCGTTTCGAGCGGTTGGTCGATCTGCTGGTAAAGTTCGTCCCAGACAATTTTGCCTTTCCAATCCTCAGAACTGTTCTCGAGCTGCGTCAGTCGGGCTTCTGCATCCGGCTGAGCCAGCACTTCATCGTCGAGCCATTCCAACAACCGAGGATTCCCGTCAGCTAAGGCGATCGCTCTTTCAATTAACCCTTCGTCAGTTTGAGTCGGGTCGAAATGCTCCAAACGCCTTAACTTCTTCTGTAAATCGGCATGATGGAAACTATCCAATCCCTGCACGAAAAAGTCGTTCAGTAAATCTGACTGGAATTCGTAGCGACACGTGATAATTATTCGGTGTGGGGAATCCGTTTCTTGCATCGCCCAAACTAAGGCTTCTAGGAGCGCCGCCACTTTGGGTTGAAGGATATAGTTCCCATCGCGGTGTTCGAGATTCCATTCAAAATCGTCAAAGACCAATAGAAACGGTTTCTCTCCCGCTTCGTCGAGTGCCTCGAACGTATCCCTCAATCGATATTTCAGGGGTTCGGCAGTCTGTTGGAGAATTTCGCGCTCTCGTGCGTTCAGTTTGTCTCCGAACCTTGTCACGAACTGAGCTTCATCGACCTGTCGCCACCACACCAGCGTCTCGTACTCCGAGAGGCGATCGCACAACCGAGCGGCGATCGCGCTTTTGCCCCAACCTCCCATGCCTTGCAAAAGTACCCCAACCTTCTCCCAATCCGTCTTGAGGGTTCGCAAACAGTTCTGTAATTGACGGCGACGACCCACGAATTCAGTGCGGGGAAGCAGCCGCAATCTCTGTTTAGCGTCGATAAACTGAGGCACGACGGAGGGACGAGGGGCCCGTTTTCGTCCTCTTTTCCTCGGGGTCGTCACCAACGCACCGGGGAGGGCATCGGCGACATAAAACCGCAGTAAGTGCCACTGGCGATCGCACCCTCGACCCACATCTTTAAGCACCGCGTTCGTATCTGCCGACCTCAGTAGGGTTTGATAGGTTGACGCGAGGGCTTCCGTCACGGTTTTCCCCACCGCCAGGGCTTCGTAGAGGGTTGCCGCCGCTGCCGAAGCATCGTCGTCTTTGACGCGATCGCCCCAACTCAACACGGCCGTCGCGCCTTCTTTCAACAAGGCTTCTGCCATCGAGGGAACGGCGTTCTCGCTGGAATATCCAGTACGACACCCAGAGAGAAAGATGAGCTTGGGATAGTGGAATTGCAGTACCCTCGCGATGTCTTCGGCACTGCTATCGGCGCGATCGCCCAATTCGGTCTCGGTGAGAAAGCAAGGTTTTTCGTCGTCGATCGTGGCGTGTCCCGTTAAGTGAACGACATCGAAATACCCTTTGTCGTAGTCTTCGACTAACTCGCCCAATTCCTCTAAATTCCCGCTTTCCTCGACCGTCAAGCAGAGCGATCGCTTCTTGTCGGCGTTGAGGATTTGCCCTTCTTCGGCTTCAAAATCGAGTTCTGGTTTGACTCCACGCGGCGAGGTCGCCATAAACAGAACGTTGAGAAAGCGATTCTTGGGGTCGTCCTTGACCGCCAAACGGTCTCGGTCTGCCACCCAACGCACCGGGACAACGGGAGGACACCGTTCGACCAGAAACTGAGTTCCGTCGTGCAGCAGTTCCCAAGGGAGATTGGCAAGTCTCTCCGACGCGGCGATGGCGAGAACGATAGTTTCTCGCCGGTATCGATCGAGGGCGTTTTCGAGAAGACGATCGTTACCGTCTAACCAGTTGTAGAGTGTTTGACCCGTCTTGACGTAGGGTTCGGGAATTCGCGTGTAGTAGTCTGTTTTCGAGCGTTCGAGTAAGCCAAAGATTTCTGTAAGAGGAAGCTGGCGAGACTGGTAATCGTTAGGGTTATCCCAGAAGAAGCGAAACTCGGCGTAGTCGTCTCCAATCGGTTTGAGGTTGATGTGAAGAATCTTCATTCCGACCCGTCCCTAGTCTTCGAGGATTTCCTTAATTTGCTCGACTGACGCATCTTTGAGGAGCAAGCGACCTTTAGGCGTTACGAGCATCACTTTCTCGATTTTGGGGTCGGTCGGGTTCAGTTGCGCGTTCTGATACTTCTTGTTCCACTGGTACAGCTTTTCGGCGATGGTCATCGTTCCGCTAACAATCCCGACGATGGTGGCGATGGTGACGAGCGTTTCAGCCTTTTCGACCTCCTCGGGAATCTCGTAACTGCCTTCGAGTTCTTCAATTGCCAGCAGTTCTTCCGTCGCGGCGACAGCACCTCGCCCTTCGATTTCGAGTTGCATCGTCATTCGCCAAACTCCTCAAATTTGCGGACATGAAACGTTTTATCCCATGTTAGCAAGCGTTATTCAAGCCAACGTGCAACGCACCGAAGTCAAAATGCGTTTCAATCTCAGCGTAAACCCCGGTAAAACCGTTTCTCCCGACAACGTACTATTGTTTGGGTGTTGTTTGGGTGCATTTCAAAAATGTAAATTCATCGGATACAAGCTGACCTACTCGATAGTGCTACGCACCGCTAACGCGAACGAGCGGCTGTTGTTCCACTCCGTTCCACCCGTGGACGGCAGCGTTGCCGAAGTCCAACCTACCCAGAGCTTCGTGTTTTTACATCCATTGGGATGCACCCATTAAGCTGACATCGAGCTAATGAGATTTTGGCATAACGCACCGACAAAAAATTTAATCGCAAATTATATGGGAATCTTCTGAATTGGGTTTTCGGATAAAACGTTGAAATTTATTCTATTTCGCCCACTGAGAAAACGGAAACTTCACTAAATTGGCGTTGTAATATCTCGGGTCGTAAGAAACCTCTTCCCCAACCCAATCGGGTAGATCGATCGCCTGACTTTCTTCCGTTACTTCCACTTCCACCACGATTAAGCCTTGATTTTCTCCTAAAAACTCGTCGATTTCCCACAACAACGAACCGACAACGATGGGGTAGCGAATTTTTTCGACGATCGGTCGTTCGCACAACCCGTCCAACATTTCCCGAGCGTCTGCAAGAGGAATCTCGTATTCGTACTCTAGGCGAGATACGCCCACCGTCGAACCTTTCACAGTCATATAGCCTTTTTCGCCAGCGATACGAACGCGAACCGCCAAACCCTTTTGATTGACTAGATATCCTTGACGGTATAGCGTTCCCCGACCGAGCGATCGCCATCCGTCGTGTTTGACTAAAAACTTGCGTTCGATTTCCGTCGCCATAACTCTCGTGACTGGGGTGAATTCCGTTCGATCGCGCGCGCGATCGACGCTGGGGCGACTCTATTGTGCCAAATCTCGATCCCGCTGCGATCGCCATTTTCGGAAATCTTCACCCCATCGGGAGTATCGCAACACCACTGAGACGATCTAGAGTCGGTGTACCCGTTCGAGATCGACAAGTTCGAGGTGAAAGTACTCCGTTTCGCCTACGGCGATCGCCCTTCTCTCTCGTCCCCATCGAACGGTGCCATTTTTGATGTTACGTCACTTCAATTTGATGATTACTGGTAAAACGAAGCTCCTCGGTGTTATTGGATACCCCATCGAACACACTCTCTCGCCGACGATGCACAACGCCGCGATCGCCCAGATGGGACTAGACTACGTGTATCTTCCACTTCCCGTTCCCCCCGATCGCCTCGACGCTGCGATCGCTGGATTCGCGGCCGTCGGTGTCGTGGGCTTTAGCGTCACGATTCCCCACAAACAGGCGATTTTGCCGTTTTTATCCGAGATTACCCCAGAAGCGCGAGCTGTCGGCGCAGTCAACACCGTTTGGCGTACCGAACAGGGTTGGAAAGGCACGAATACGGACGTTTCGGGATTTATTTCCCCGTTGCGAGCTTACGACAACTGGAGCGATCGCGCGGCCGTCGTGTTGGGAAACGGCGGTGCAGCCCGAGCGGTGGTGGCTGGGTTGACCCAACTCGGTTGTCGCGAACTTCACGTCGTCGGACGCACGCCCGAGAAATTAGAGGCTTTCGCTCGCAGTTGGGAAAAATCGACGCTAGACGTACAGTTCGAGACTCATGATTGGGACGAACTGCCCAATTTGATGTCGGCGGCGAACTTGTTGGTGAATACGACGCCCGTGGGTATGTCGCCCCAGGTCGATCGCTCTCCCGTCGAACCAGAACTGTTCGACAAGTTACCCCCCAACAGCATCGCTTACGATTTAATTTATACACCCAATCCTACTCAGTTTCTGAAATTTGCTTGGGAACGGGGCGCGACGGCCATTAATGGGTTAGAAATGTTAGTTCGTCAGGGTGCGATCGCCTTAGAAATTTGGACGGGACAAGAGGTTCCAGTTGAGGTGATGCGCCAACGCCTCCAACAGCATTTGGGACTCGATCGCTAAGTCGCGTTCAACCGAGCGGAGGAGTAGGGGCGTGCTGGGAGTGCGTCTCTATCTCCCGAACCCGCACCGTTACTTGAGTTTCCGGCTCGGCGATCGCCTTTGTTTCGATCGCGATCGTCAATCGATCGAGGGGATTGTTGGGATTCGCCACTCAATATCGATCGGGACGAGTTCGAGTCGAAAATCTGTCTGGACTTACGCGATTAAGCCTTACCTACACCAAATGTAGAGGTCGGTGGGCATTACCCACCCTACATATGGAGGGCGATCGCGCAGCCTCGAGAACGACAGAGAAGAAGAAAATCGAAATAAATATAACCTGACAACCGAATCGCAATTAAAATAGGAATCGAAGCTGTTCGCCACCCTACCGCTCATTTCAGTCAATGGGACAGAAACATTCTTTGCTCGTTCTCGGGTCGATTTCTGCGGCGATCGCCGTTTTATTTCAATTGGAGTTGTCAGGTTTCGCTCGAAATCTAGATGTCGATACCGTTTTAGCTGTTTTCGATCGCCAAGACACCCCACTAGCACGAAACGGCGATCCTGGGGAAAGTACGACTCGTTCGACACCGACCCTAACGTCGGGCGAACCCCAAGACTCCTCAGAACCCCTCGATAATGCGATCGTCGCCCAACTCGACACCGCAGCAGAATTTTACAACCGCTATTCGAGCAATTCCAGCGAAATTCCGATTCCCGCCTGTGCGACGGAAACTTCCGCTCTGACTCGCCAAGAAATTCAAGCTATTCTACTCGAACACAATCGTTCCCGAAAAGATGCCGATCGCCACGTACCGGAGGGATTACCGCCGTTACCCGCCGTCACTTGGGATTGCGACGCCGCCGCTGTCGCGCAACTGTGGGCCGATCGCACCCAAGGTCGCCAAGGTCACAGTTCTAACGACTGGCGACAGCAGCAATATAGCAACCGTACCGGACTGCAAGGTGGTGCGGCGAAACTGGGTGAAAATTTAGGATGGTCGGGGGGGAGCGATCCCTCTGTGGTGCGTCCGGTCGTCCGTAGCGTTACGGATTGGGATAGCGAACGGGAAAATTACAACCACGAAACGAATACTTGCAACGGCGTCTGCGGTCATTACACGCAGATGGTGTGGCGTGAAAGTACCTCGATCGGCTGCGGCGTGTATCGCGGTTCGATACGGTTTCCGGGGGGCGATCGGACTTGGTCGCACGGTTATTTTTTAGATTGCACCTATCACAATGTGGGCAATTTCAATAACGATCCTCCTCTCATCGACCATCCCGATTGGTATTACGAGTAAAACACCTTCTACGCTCTATTTAGGGAAAGTTAGCATCACCCAATTCATTAAGATGTGAGATTGGGCTACATTTAGAATGCGATCGTTTGTCTTGCGCGAGGCGTACGTTCAAGACGCTTCTATTTATGTTTTTGCCGAATTTTTCAATTTTTCTTTCATTTTTTATAGGGTGCATTTCAATGGATGTAAAAACACGAAGCTCTGGGTAGGTTGGACTTCGGCAACGCTGCCGTCCACGGGTGGAACGGAGTCGAACCCAACAGCCGCTCAATCGAGTACGGAAGCTTGTATCCGATGAATTTACATTTTTGAGATGCACCCTTTTTATACAGAATCTGTATCCGATAAGCTAGGTTTCAAGAAGTCTTCACCACAGAGACACAGAGAACACAGAGAGGAACTTGTCGGGTTGGGCAAAACCAGTATTTGAGTCCTCGACTCCGCTCAGCGTTGAGTCCGAGCGGAGTCGAAGCGATCGCAGCGGAACGATCGGGAAATATAAAAAAATCACCCATTCTGTTGTAACATAAGAATCGTCTGGCAGAAAATAACGTCTTCCATAATAAGTCGTTCCAATTCCATTAATTGAAAACGGCATTGAAATTTCCTCACAATGCGATCGAAGAACTCAAAAGATATTGTCAACGTCAAACTCGAACTCGAAGCTTCAGTCAGGTCGAACAACAGTTTTCGATCGATTGAAGTTTTCCTCAATTTTACACGATAAGCTCCGTGAGCGATCGCACTCGAATCTATATTGTCATGGGCGTTTCCGGTGCGGGGAAAACCTCGGTCGGCCGACAGCTCGCTCGACGGTTAAACGTGGAATTTATCGAAGGAGACGAGTTCCACCCCCCGGAAAATGTGGACAAAATGCGAAATGGCGTTCCGCTGACCGATCGCGATCGTGACCCTTGGTTGTGGGCGTTGCGAGATAAAATCGACGACGTACGACAGCAGGGAAACAGTGCAGTCGTGGCCTGTTCGGCGCTCAAAGCCAGGTATCGCGAGATATTAGAACCTGTAGAGGCGACGGTCACTTGGATTTTTTTAGACCCAGAGCGATCGCTTCTTCAACAACGGCTCGCACAGCGTCAAGGGCATTTTATGACCGCTCGACTGTTAGACAGTCAGTTCGAGGCGTTGGAAAAACCCCAAACGGCGATCGTAGAAAACGCTCGAGGTGCGATCGCCAAAATTGTCGAATCGATCCTACAAAAACTCTAGCGATCGAGTCCGAAGCGGGCAACAGACAACACCGCTGTATCCACAGTCACACGGACACAAAATAGTTGAAAAAAATATCCCTCAAACAATGCGACCGATCCTGACAATTCCTAGTCAACGTTCCGTCACTTTTAGAACCTCAAAAATGTGGAAGTCGTGGCTAGGATCGATCCCCTCATTGCCCTCTCTCTCAACATAGCGTACCTGCACCAGTCCGAACTTTCTCTTCCCGTTTCCTGCGATTTTCCTCCAAATCCTCACAATAGCAACCCTCGCAACGTACAGGAGGCAACGAAATTGGCTATAGTGAGAAAGTCAAACTTGGGGAATCGTGTTTAAGGTTCCTCGATCGCGAGGAAAACAACAGCCTCGCGCTAGTTTCAGACCGTTGTACAGAACCTATGACTGCTCAATCCCGCCCCGATCGCGAAGCCAACGCGCCCTTTTCTGCTGAAGATTTCGCTAAAGCTCTCGAAGGTCACGACTACGTCTTCGAGCGAGGACAAGTCGTGCGCGGCAAAGTCTTCGAGTACGATGCTAACGGCGCTTACATCGACATCGGTGGCAAATCCGCCGCATTTCTGCCCCTGCGGGAAGTATCAGCCGGAGTCGTAACCAACCTCGAAGAAGCCCTTCCCCGCGACGAAGAACGAGAATTTCTCGTCATTCACGAACAAAACGCCGACGGACAAGTCACGCTGTCGATCCGTCAAATGGAACTCAAACAGGCGTGGGAACGGATGGCGCAACTGCAAGAAGACAACGACGTTGTCGACGTGCGCGTTACGGGAACCAACCGAGGTGGCGTCGTCGTCGATGCCGGTGGATTGCGAGGATTCATTCCGCGATCGCACCTACTCGATCGCAACGATCTCGATGCTCTAGTCGGTCAGTCTCTAACAACCACCATTCTAGAAGCCGACCCCGAACGTAACAAACTCGTTTTATCCCATCGTCTCGCCGAACAAGCCAACCGCATGAGTCGCCTGCTTCCTGGCGAACTCGTCGAAGGAACAGTCGCCAACCTCAAACCTTACGGCGTTTTTGTCGATATCGGTGGCGTCACGGGATTGTTACATATCCGACAAATCAGCAAAGCTCGCATTCCCTCTCTCGACGATTTATTTCACGAAGGCCAGTCGGTGAAAGTTTTAATTTCCGAAGTGGACGAGTGGAAAAAGCGCATTTCCCTCTCGATGAAAGAACTCGAAAGCTATCCCGGCGAACTGCTCGACAAGTTCGACGACGTGATGGAAAATGCCGAAAACCGCGTCTCTAAAACTAAGGAAGAGAACGCGGCCGAAACCAACACCTCAAAAGTCGAGTAATCGTACAGTAACACGCAACAAAGGGACGAACGAGAGCAGTTCGTCCCTGCCATATCTCTTACTTTAACTTCTGTTTGATAAACGTCAGAATTTGCGTTATCTGTTTCTTGAGCGTGGCGATTTCTTTTTCCATTGCCGCCACTTTTGCCTGGAGTGCTGCCACGTCTTCACCGCCAGACGCTGCCGTTGAAGCTGCCGCCGCTGGAGCTGCTTTGACCGCCGCACGGGGTTTCTTCGCTTTCGACATCGCCGTCTTGATAGCACCGATGAGTTGCTTTTTCTCGAACGGCTTTTCGATAAACTCAAAAAACTCGAAGGGTTCGGAGATTTTCTCCGTCACTTCTTCTTTTCGCCCCGACATGACCACTAAGGGAATTTTCCGCAAGTCGTCGTGAGCTTGAATTTCCTGAAACACCTCCCAACCGCTTTTTTTGGGAAGCAAGAAATCTAACATAATCAAGCTCGGTTTATCAGAGCGAATCTTTTTTAAGCCTTCCTCGCCGTCTTTGGCTTCGACCACGTCGAAGTTTCCTGGCGGCAACATACTTTTTACAGTTTTTTGGATGACTCGACTGTCATCGATGACTAAAATCTTGTGACTTGCCACGACTGACTCCTTGAGAGGTGCGTGAAGGGCTAGGTGGGTTGAATAACGCCCATCTAGTTTAACTCGCTTGGGTCTAGTTTATCAGGCGAGCGGTGAGGCGACGAGAGTTCCCCCCAGAACTGAGGGGAACTGCGATCTCCGTCGTACGGGATCGGGAGTGTGCGGTGGAGGAAATCAGCATTATCGTCTCCCCAACTTCCCCATCGCCAACATCGCCGTTCCATAGGCGGCTTCGGTTTGCGTCGATACCGTCACGGGAACTCCCAAGCGATGCTGACGCAATTTCGTCCACGCCGGGTTTTTCGCCCCACCGCCAGCAGTGTACACTCGCGTCAGCGGACTCGCCCCCAACTCTTGCAATAACTGGTATCCTCGAGCTTCAATGCGTGCCATACTATCGAGCAACCCGTGGAGAAACACCACAGCATCGTCGGGTTTCGGTTCCAGTCGCGGCGGGTACTGAGGATCGCTGAGGGGAAAGCGTTCCCCCGGTTCGCAAAGGGGATAGTAATCGAGGGGACTTTCTGAAGTGGGGATTTTTTCGCTCAACTGTTGCAACTCCGCCTCGCTGAAAAACTGCTTCAACACCGCCCCACCAGTGTTCGACGCACCTCCGGCTAGCCACAGATTCCCCAAGCGATGGCTGTAAATTCCGTATTTTGCGGCGTCGATGCGGGTTGTGCTGAGGAGTTTCAACACCAACGTCGAACCGAGAGAGGTGACGGCTTCGCCGGGAGACTTGACACCGCTGGCGAGAAAGGCGGCGATGCTGTCGGTGGTTCCCGCACAAACGCGACAGTTTGGGGAAATCCCGAAGCGGCGAGAAATTTCAGCGGTGACGTTCGCGATCGCCGTTCCCGGTTCGACAACGCGGGGGAGTTTGGGAGCGTTAAAGCTCAGCCATTGGGGATATTGGAAAATTTCGGGATCGTAACCGAGTTTGAGGGTGTTGTGATAGTCGCTGATTCCCAGTTGTTCGTGGAGGAGGAAACTCAGCCAATCGGCTTGATGGAGGAAATAGGTATTTGGGGAAGGGTTGAAGTGGCGGCGGAACCAGAGGAGTTTGCTAAAACTAGAAGTCGCACTGAGAGCGGGATGGTTGGCGGGGGCGATCGCTCGGACCTCCTCTGCAACGTCTTTTCCTCGGTTGTCGTTGTAGAGTAGCGGCTCGGTGATGGGGTTTCCGGCTTCGTCGCAGAGAAATACCGTCGCGGAGGTTCCGTTGAGGGCGATCGCTCTTAAATGTTGTCGAATTTCGGGGGGGATGCGATCGAGCAGTTCCCACAACCCCTGACGCCAAGTGTCGCAGGTTTGGGCGTTGAGTGAGATGCGGGCGTTTGCTGCAACGGTTTTCTGGGCGTCGATGGCGATCGCTCTCGCCCCAGAAGTTCCGAAATCAAGTCCTAGGTAAAATGTCATCTTACAACCCGCCACTTTTGGCTACAGTAATTCCATCGACCCCTCAAATAAGATTACTGCTAACTGGCGACTGGTGACTGGTGACTGGTGACTGGTGAAAGCGTATCTTGGAGTTGAGAGCCTGACGCTTCGCACCCCAAGCAAACCCCTCGATCGCCATGTCTGACATTGAAACTCGTTTGGGAGACTCGATCGCCCGATACCGCCAGCAAATCCTAGAGATTGCAGCCAAACATGGTGCGTCTAACATTAGGATATTTGGTTCCGTCGCCCGAGGAACCTCAACCGATGAAAGCGATCTCGATTTACTCGTCGAGTTCGAGAGCGATCGAACCCTTCTCGACCAAATCGCCCTCAAACAAGACCTCGAAGATTTGTTAAATCGCCCCATCGACATCGCCGAACCCAACTGTCTTCACCCAATCGTCCGCGATCGCGTTCTTGGCGAAGCGATTCCGTTATGAAAGACGATCGACTGTACCTCACCAACATTCGCGATTGTATCGATCGCATCGAAACTTACTTGACTTCGTCCAAATTGTTCCCTTACGTCACACACTACCCAACTGTTAACTGAAAGCTGTCTTCACTGTTGACTGCTCACGGTAAAAGCGGTGCGTGACGCGGGAACCCCATTAACTTGACTTCGGCCACATTTTTTCCCCGCGTCACACACCCTACCTCTTCACTCTCCACTCTCCACTGTGTTTCCCCCTCCCCCTCTCAATTTCACCGTCGCCATCTGTACCTACAACGGCGAACGTCGTTTACCCCTGGTACTCGATCGCCTTTGCGACTGTGTGGCGGAAACCCCAGATTCCCTCACCTGGGAAATCCTGGTTATCGACAACGCCAGTACCGACAACACGCCGCAAGTTATCGATCGCTACCGCGACGAACTCCCCCTTCGCCGCATCTGCGAAACCCAACGGGGACTCGCGTTCGCCCGACACCGTGCCATATTAGAAGCCAAAGGGGAGTTCGTGGGATTCCTCGACGACGACAACCTCCCCGACGCCGACTGGATAACCCAAGCGATCGCCTTCGGACGAGACAATCCCAAAATCGGGGCTTACGGAAGTCGCGTCCTTCCCGAATACGCCGCGACACCCCCGAAGAATTTCCAACGCATCGCCCCCTTTCTCGCCATCGTCGATCGCGGAGTACAACCTCGGCTGTACCCTCCCGAAAAAAAACTACTTCCCCCTGGGGCGGGTTTAGTGGTTCGTCGCGACGCCTGGTTAGCCTGCGTTCCCGAACAGTTAGTTCTCATCGGAAGAACCACCCACAAAGCGATCGCCGGAGAAGACTTAGAAGCCTTGCTTCACCTCCAACAGTCGAAATGGGAAATTTGGTACAACGGAGCTATGCGAGTGCATCACCTCATCCCCGCCTCCCGTCTCCAACCCGACTATCTCCTCAATCTCATGGAAGGAATCGGCCTGAGTCGCTACCGAACCCGGATGTTAAGTTTCCCGGCGATCTTGCGTCCCCTGGCCCTCATCGCCTACTCACTCAACGACCTCCGAAAAATCCTGCGCCACCTCATCCAATATAGACAAACCCTCGAAACCGATCTCGTCGCCCGCTGCGAAATGCGTCTGTACACCGCCAGTCTCTACAGTCCGATTCATTTCTGGCGAGAAACCCTCTCTCGTCAATCCCAACCCTAACTCTCCCCACTCTTCACTCTCCCCTCTCCCCTCTTCACTGTCAATGTCTCCCCCCCTCTCCCCTTC
>NZ_JAQNCQ010000080.1:0-5588 GCF_028368005.1 Geitlerinema sp. CS-897
ATCCTGACCCGCGTGACGGGCGATGGCGCGTCCAATATTGACGGTTTAATTCGCGCCAACGGAACGGCGAACTTGTTTCTGCTCAATCCCAACGGCATCGTCTTCGGTCCGAACGCTCGCCTCGAGGTCGGCGGTTCCTTCTTTGCCAGTACAGCCCATCGTCTCGACTTTAGAGACGGCAGCGTCTTCAGTGCGGCCGAACCTAACGCGCCGTCGCTCCTGACTGTATCAGTTCCCGTGGGGGTGCAGTTGGGCAGTGCGCCCGGTGCGCTCGAACTCCGAGGAACGGGGAATGTCGCTCGCTTTCCCACCGAAACCCCAGGCTTATCGGTTCCCCCCGGACAGGCGATCGCCCTGGTGGGAGGAAACGTCACCCTCGACGGGGCGATCGTCAGCGCCCCCTCGGGACGAGTCGAAATGGGTGGCGTTGTCGAGGGCAACATCGGCTTTGACGAGAATTGGACGCTCGACTACGACGGTGTAAACGAGTGGGGAAGCGTTCGACTGCAAAATCGAGCCTCCGTCTTCGTCCCTACTAGCAATGCGAGCAACCGCCCGAATACGGGAATTCGAGTCGTGGGGCGAGACATCTCGATGGCGAGTTCTCAAATTGCCACGCTGACGCAGAACGGTCGAGCCAGCGGTAACATTGACATCCAGGCGTCAGAATTGCTGAGTTTGGGTGGAGCGAGCGATACGTTTCCCTTTAGCGCTTCGGTGGAAACGCAAACTGACGAAACGGCAACCGGAAACGGCGGCCATCTCAACGTAACCTCCCCCCGAATTGCGATAAACGACGGGGCGAGACTTCAAACCTGGAGCTTTGGGGACGGAAATGCTGGAGACGTGACGGTGAATGCCGAGGCGCTCGAGATCGTTGGTTCCTCTGCTTCGGGTGGGTTCTTTTTTAATCTCGCCCTACTCCTCGAACAGAGTACGGGTAGCCGCATCAGCAGCGAGAACTTCGGAACGGGAAACGGCGGAAACGTCCGCGTCGCGACTGACGACCTCGTCCTCAACGACGGCGGACAAATCCGAACGCTCACCGGTGCGAGTGGAAAGGGCGGTTCGATAACGGTGAACGCCCGAAATTTGCAAGCTGTAAGCACCGTTCCCCTAACTCCGATCGTCAGTAGCGGGATCGCTAGCATTACCACGGGAACGGGTTCGGGGGGAGACAGCACGATTTCAAGCCAACGAGCCACGTTACTCGATGGCGCGAGACTCATCTCTTCAACGTGGGGATCGGGGCGGGGAGGAACTCTGAACGTCGAGATTGCAGAATCCTTTACCGCTCGAGGTTCGGCTTCCGTTTTTACGGGTGCATCCGTCGGTTCGGGGGTTTTTTCCGGTACGTTCGATTCCGGAGATGGAGGCAATGTGACCGTCACCGCACCTCAACTCACCCTATCGGACGAGGGGCTAGTGGTTTCAACCGTTCTGCGTCAAACCCTCGGCGAACCCTTACCGGGTGCAGGAACGGGCAATGGAGGAGACGTCCGCGTGGTTGCCGATTCCCTCGAGTTAATTGGTGCGACTTCTGCTGATTCTGCTGATACAGATTCTTTCACCCAAGTTGGCAGTGTAACGTTTGGAACGGGGAATGCTGGAGACGTTTGGGTGTCAACGAGACAACTGATCGTTCGAGATGGCAGCCTACTCTCTTCGTCTGTCCTTCTGTCCTTTTCTGCGCTCAGCGAACCGCTGTCAGGTTCGGGGACGGGGAATAGTGGACGGTTACAAATCGACGCATCGGAATCGATCGAAGTGCTGGGTTCTAACCTCTCGAGTGCTGCGACATCGAGTTTTGTCGGGACGCAAACCTTCGGAATTGGAAATGCCCGCGAGTTAGTCGTCAACACCGATCGCCTGATGTTGCGCGATGGGGGTTTCATCGGTACGTTTACCAGTGCCACGGGCAACGCCGGAGAGATTCGCATTAATGCCTCAGACATCTCGATCGCCGGTCGCGCTATCAATGGCGTCTCTCGCGTGGCGGCCGAAGCCTTCGAGCCAAACGAAGTGTTACAGCAGGCGTTTTTTATTCCATCGATTCCTACCGGCGAAACTGGCCGCGTCGCGATCGAGACCGATCGCTTGACGCTTCGAGACGGGGGTAGCATCAGCGTTCAGCACGACGGCATTGGAAACGCCGGAACGTTAGACATCAAGGCGGCACAAATCGCGATCGAAGACGATTCGAGGATCTCGGCGACGACGGCCTTCGGCGTGGGGGGAAACGTCAACCTCCACGTTCGGGATTTCCTGCAACTGCGCGACGACGGCCGAATTGCCCTGTCTGCTCTCGGAAATGTGGGAGATGGGGGGAACTTGGCGATCGAATCGCCGACCGTTACCTTACTCGATCGCAGTGCCGTTCGAGCCAACGCGATACGAGGGACAGGGGGCAACGTTCGCATTGTCACCGACGGCATTTTAGCCGCTCCCGGCACCGCCATTACTGCCAGTTCGCAATTGGGCATCGATGGACTTGTTGAAATTAGCCAACCTGCCGTCGATAGTAATGCGGGATTGATTCAGTTACCCCAAAACACTATCGACCTCACCAGCCAAATCCAGCGAGGATGTGCCAGCAGTCAAGGTAACACGTTTGTCATTACCGGACGGGGAGGCGTTCCCAACAATCCGAGGGAAACGTTACCCGCGAGGGCGGATTTGGCTTGGGGCGATCTCCGAGATTGGCGCGAGATCGGGCAGTTGCCGTCGGGGGATGTCTCCCAAGAGATCGAAGAGATCGAAGAGATTGAAACGGAGGCGATCGCGCCTATTGTTGAAGTCACTGGATGGGTGAGATACGACGATGGAACCGTTGAGTTAGTGGCTGAGGAGTCGGTCTCCGCGTTCGGTTTAAACTGTCGTACCGATTGACATCCGTTTCCGATAAGCTAGGTTTTAAGCAGTCTTCACCACATCCCCCCTTAGCCCCCCTTTCAAAGGGGGGTTGGGGGGATAGAGGGACTTGTCGGGTTGGGTAAAACCAGTGTTTGAGTCCTCGACTCCGCTCTGACTCAACGCTTCGACTTCGCTCAGCGTTGATACGGAATCCGCACACCATAACCCCTCTTAAAGCGATCGCCCAAAATCGATTTAAGTCCTGGCGTACAGGGAATTTACGACGAGGGCTGCAAAACAAGGTTTTCAAACCTGGATTCCGTATGAGATTTGGATTTCGTATTAGTTTTGAAAAAATAAATATCCTGATTTGTTTGTCGGTTGGCTGCTAAATCATTTCAATTCAATTTCAATGAATGTTTTATATGTTTTGGCAATAAAAAAATGATGCAAACGTCTCAATTTCACAAAAAACAAGCGCGAAATATTTCGAGAAAAAAACAAAAAATATGCGGGTCTTCGGAGTTTGTGGTTATAAATGTATAGCATGATACAAAAAATTGAAGATTCGAGAGCCAAAACCCTTGAAATCTCGTGAAGTTAGTTTTTCTGTTACCCTAAACTCCGAAGAGCCAATATGCTGAGATTCGTCCATTAAAATAAGGTAATGCTTTAAGGTTTTGGAGTATTCAAAAAAACATATTTACATTTTGCGATCGCCGTCTAATTTCAAGTCTCAAAATATCGATAAATCCTAAAAAATTATAAATATTGTGACGCGAACCCAATAGTCAGATCGAAAACACGAGACAAAACGATACTATAGAAAATTAAAGACGACCGATCGATAATTCATTATGACAAACCCTAAACAATACATTCTGTCACTCGACCTCGGCACCACCGGAAATCGAGCAATTCTATTTAACCGAGACGGTCAAATCGCCGGACAAGTCTATAAGGAACTGAATCAGTACTATCCCGAACCAGGATGGCTCGAACACGACGCCGTCGAGATTTGGCAAGATACCCTCGCCTGCATCTCAGAGGTGATGGACAAAACCGGAGCATCGGCGTCGGACGTTGCTGCGGTCGGACTGACCGTGCAACGGGAAACCTGCTTGCTATGGGACAAAACGACGGGAAAACCCCTGCACAAAGCCATTGTTTGGCAAGATCGCCGCACCGCGCCCTTGTGTCGCAAACTGCGCCAAGAGGGAAAACATCACCTCATTCACGATCGCACCGGTTTAGTTCTCGACGCCTACTTCTCCGCAACCAAACTCGTCTGGTTGCTGGAGTGGGTCAAACAAAACCGCCCACAAGTCGATCTCGATAACGTCGTCGCCGGAACCATCGACACCTGGATTTTATGGAACCTCACCGGCGGAAAAGTCCACGCCACCGACAGCAGCAATGCCAGCCGTACCATGTTGATGAACTTGGAAAACGGCGACTGGGACAAAGACTTACTAAAGCTGTTTGGCATTCCCCCCCACATGATGCCGGAAATTAAACCCAGTATGGGCGAGTTCGGCACCACCGACCCCGAGGTTTTGGGGGAAGCGATTCCCGTGATGGCGATTTTTGGCGATCAACAGGCGTCTTTGTTCGCCCACGGTTGCGATCGCCCCGGTTTGCTTAAATGCACCTACGGAACTGGCTGTTTTCTTATCGTTCAAGCCGGACGCGAAGTGTCGCGATCGAGCAACCGACTGCTTTCGACGATCGCCTGGACGACGAAAGACCGCTCGAACTACGCCCTCGAAGGAGCGATGTTCACCACTGGGGCTTGCATTCAATGGTTGCGCGACGGATTGCAACTGATCTCGTCCGCCGCCGAAACCGAAGCCCTCGCCCAGCAGGTCAAAGACAATAACGGCGTCTATTTCGTCCCGGCGTTGAGCGGTTTGGGTGCGCCCCATTGGGATATGAGCGCGCGGGGATCGTTTCAAGGCATTACCGGAGGCGTCAAACGCGAACATATCGTCCGTTCGGTGTTAGAAGCGATCGCCTATCAAGTTAAAGAAGTCGTCGAAGCCATGAACCGCGACAGCGATATGTCCGTCGCGCGACTGAAAGTCGATGGCGGCGCGTCGCAAAACAGCTTTTTAATGCAATTCCAAGCCGACGTTTTGGGTATTCCCGTCGAACGTCCCAAAATTCTCGACGCCACCGCTCAAGGTGCGGCGTTCGGGGCGGGATTGGCGATCGGTTTTTACCCCAGTTACAGCGATTTAATTGCCAAACGGAAGATCGATCGCGTCTTCGAACCGGGCGACGGTGCACAGCAAGCTGTAGAACACTATCATGTTTGGCAAAAGGCAGTCGATCGCGCGAAAGAATGGGTCGATTGATGACGAGCAGGGGAGCTTTTTCAGGGAAGAGGGAAGAGTGAAGAGTGAAGACAGGTAACCGTTTCACTCGATCCCCTCACTGGTGACTGTTGACTGTTTCCACTGCTGACTTGCTCACTGTAAAAGGTGCGTGACGCGGTAACATCAAGTGTTTCGGACTTCGGCCGCCTTTCGTAGCCGCGTCACAGCATCCTATCTCTGGCGACTGCTCCCACGGCTTCGCGGTTTGCTGCTGGCTTTGACATACTCCCCAGCCTGAAGGCGTGGGGATTCTCCAGACCTCACGGTTCTAGATTTCTGGTTCGGCGACAACCCTTACTACCCATTGTTGCCAATAAGTACCAGAGGGGTTTATCTCCCCAGACGTTTTCCCCATTA
>NZ_JAQNCQ010000005.1:0-5239 GCF_028368005.1 Geitlerinema sp. CS-897
TTATATTTGATTGCTCGTTTCGGCGCTATCCCCTTCTCTCGCTATCGCATTGTTCAGGGGACGCACCTCAACTCACCGCCGCTTCACCACCCCCTAACCGCTTCGCGGTATAGGCGGAGTACTGCGACGGATCTTTATAGAGGCGTTAAAAATTTCCGTCTAAAATAGGGGGCGATCGCTACAGGTTTGTTTGCACCAGTCCGCGATCCTGTAATAGGCTGGGAACGAGAGCCTAGCGACTGTCGGAACCTCAAACGAGGTAAAGTTTGCCGATCGGAATAGGATCGGTCAAAACCGACCTTCGACCATTCGGCTCTCCTCACTGGGCGGTTGGCTTCGTGCCGGTACATTATATTAATGTAAGTACATAAAAGTTCATAGATTCCCCCCTTTTCCCTTCGAGGCAGGTCGCTCCCGGAGAAATCGAAGTCCCCATTCCGCGACGGCACGCCTAGAGTCCCCGCAGACAACTAGCTCTACTCGATCGCACGCGAATTATGTTCGAACACTTTACAGACAAAGCTATCCGAGTCGTCATGCTGGCGCAAGAAGAGGCGCGTCGGCTCAAACACAACATGGTCGGGACCGAACAAATCCTGCTAGGTTTAGTCGGCGAGGGAAGCAGCATCGCCGCCGAAGTCCTCAACAAATTCGGCGTCAGCCGTGAAAACGCCCGACAAGAGGTCGAGCAACTCATCGGGCGCGGTTCCGGCTTCGCCTCGGCCGAAATTCCCTTCACGCCTAAAGCCAAACGGGTTTTTGAGTACGCTGTCGAAGAAGCCCGACAACTCGGCCATAACTATATCGCCCCGGAACATATTTTATTAGGACTGACTCGAGACGAAGAAGGCGTCGCGGCGACAGTTCTCCATAACTTAGGGGTCGATTTAGCGGATCTCCGTACCCAAGTGATGAAACAACTCGGGGAAGTGGCTGGGGTCGCCGTGGGCGATCGCCCCAGTGCGAAAACCGGGAAAACTGCCACCCTCGACGAGTTCGGAACGAACCTCACGCAACTGGCCGAATCCGGAAAACTCGATCCCGTCGTCGGTCGCGAACGGGAGACCGAACGCCTGATTCAAATCCTAGGTCGTCGTACCAAAAACAACCCCATTCTCGTCGGCGAACCGGGAATCGGGAAAACGGCGATCGCCGAAGGATTAGCGCAGCGCATCGTCAAAAACGCCGTTCCCGAAATGCTGGAAAACAAGCAAGTCATCGCCCTGGATATGGGGTTGTTGGTGGCGGGAACGCGCTTCCGAGGCGAATTTGAAGAACGCCTGAAAAACATCGTCGAAGAAGTTCGCGGAAACGGAAACATCATCTTAGTTATTGACGAAATTCATACCCTCGTCGGTGCGGGGGCGTTAGAAGGAAGCCTGGATGCGGCGAACATCCTCAAACCGGCGTTGGCCCGAGGCGAACTGCAATGTATCGGGGCGACGACCCTCGACGAGTACCGCAAACACATCGAACGGGACGCAGCTCTCGAACGTCGGTTCCAACCGATTATGGTGGGCGAACCGACTGTTGAGGAAACCATCGAAATCCTCTTCGGACTGCGCGATCGCTACGAACAACACCACCAACTGACCATCGCCGACGAAGCCCTCGACGCGGCGGCCAAACTCAGCGATCGCTACATTAACGATCGCTTCTTACCGGACAAGGCCATCGACCTCATCGACGAAGCCGGGTCTCGCGTTCACATCGAGCATTTCAAATCGTCCCCCGCCAGTCGGGACATGAAGAAAGAACTAACTCGAGCGATCTCTGAAAAAGAAGCAGCCGTCGACGCTCAAGATTTCGAGAAAGCTGGAGAACTGCGCGATCGCGAATTGGAAATCCGCCGCGAAATGGACAAACTGGCCGAAGAACGCCAGCAAAAACCCGGTCGCGTTCCCGTGGTGACGGAAGACGACATCGCCCACATCGTCGCCAGTTGGACGGGTGTTCCCGTGACGAAAATCGAAGAAAGCGAATCCGAGAAGCTGCTGCACATGGAAGACACCCTGCACCAGCGTCTCATCGGACAAGAGGAAGCCGTTCGCGCCGTGTCTCGTGCGATTCGTCGCGCCCGCGTCGGCTTGAAAAACCCCAAACGTCCCATCGCCAGCTTCATCTTCTCCGGCCCCACAGGCGTCGGAAAAACCGAACTGACCAAATCTCTGGCGGATTACTTCTTCGGGTCAGAAGAGGCTATGATTCGGCTGGATATGTCCGAATTTATGGAACGTCACACCGTCTCGAAGCTCATCGGTTCCCCGCCGGGATTCGTGGGGTACGACGAAGGGGGACAACTCACCGAAGCGGTGCGTCGTCGCCCTTACACGGTGATTCTCTTCGACGAAATCGAAAAAGCTCACCCCGACGTTTTCAACCTGTTGTTGCAGATTCTCGAAGACGGACAGTTGAGCGATTCCAAAGGTCGCACGGTGGACTTCAAAAACACCCTGCTGATTATGACCTCGAACATCGGCTCTCGCGTTATCGAGAAAGGTGGCGGCGGTTTGGGCTTCGACGTGGCTGACGACCAGACAGATGCCCAGTACAACCGCATTCGCAACCTGGTTAACGAGGAGTTGAAGCAGTACTTCCGTCCTGAATTCCTCAACCGCGTGGACGATATCATCGTCTTCGGTCAGTTGAAGCGGGAAGAAATCAAGGAAATCGCCGAACTGCAACTGAAACAGGTGTTCGCACGACTGACGGAACAAAACATCACGTTGCAAGCCACGGAAGCGTTTAAAGAGCGGTTGGTAGACGAAGGCTACGATCCGGCTTACGGGGCGCGTCCGTTACGTCGAGCGATTATGCGTCTGTTAGAAGACGTTCTGGCTGAAGAAATGCTCGCCGGAAACTTGGAAGAGGGCGACAAGGCGATCGTCGATGTAGACGAGAACGGAAACGCCGTCATTTCCAAAGACGACGCTCGCTTGAAAACCCCCGAACTCGCTGGCGTCCGGTAGGGTGTGTGACTTCTAAGATCCCCGGAATCTGCAAGATTCCGGGGATCTAGCACCTTTGAGAGCAATTCGCTAATAATTTTGTTGAAACCTCCAGTTTTTAAAAACAACCAGAGAAACAAAAGAGAAGCTTTCCCTTTCTCCGGCTAAATTAATGCAAGAAGTGGCGAACTCCCGTGAGAACCATCACGACACCTAACTCGTTGGCGGCTGCGATCGAATCCTTATCGCGAATGCTACCGCCCGGTTGAACGATCGCCGTAATTCCCGCCGCCGCAGCAGAACGCACAGAATCGTCAAAGGGGAAGAAGCCATCGCTGGCTAACGTCGCCCCCTGACACTGTTCTCCGGCTTGTTCGAGAGCAATTTTCGCCGCCCCGACGCGGTTCATCTGACCCGCCCCAATTCCTAACGTGGTGCGGTTTTTCGTCACGACAATGGCGTTGGATTTAACGTGTTTGCAGACTTTCCACGCGAACAGCAATTCTTCTAACTGTTCCGGTGTGGGTTGTTTTTCTGTGACGATTTTCCATTGCGTGGTATCTTCGACTAAATCGTCGGCAGTTTGGACGAGAAAGCCTCCCGCGATCGCTTTAAGGGTTTCGCGGCTTCCCAGGTTCAAATCGGACATCGTCAACACGCGAACTTTCGACTTTTTCGTCAAAATTTCCTTCGCCTCGTCTTCGCAACCGGGGGCGACGACACATTCTAAAAAGGTCTTCGTCAACGCCGTTGCGGTGGGGGCGTCGATGGGACGGTTCAAGGCGACAATTCCCCCAAATGCGGAGACGGAATCGGCGTTAAAGGCGTCTTCGTAAGCTTGAAGCAAAGTCTCGCCCACCGAAACGCCGCAGGGATTGGTATGTTTCAACACCGCCGCTGCGGGGGGTTTGTCGTCGCCGAGGAATTCCGCGATGATGCGACGGGCGGCTTCTAAATCGACGAGGTTGTTGTAGCTGAGTTCTTTTCCTTGCAGTTTCTCCGCTGCGCCCCAACCGCTGGCGGTTTGACCGATTTGATACCAGGCGGCTTTTTGGTGGGGGTTTTCGCCGTAACGCAGGGCTTGAATTTGCGACCCCGCCACGCCAAACTGTTCGGGAAGGGTTTCGGATTCGGTTTGGCTTTCGAGGTAGGTGGCGATCGCGCGATCGTACTGACAAGTATGCCAGAATCCGGCTTTGGCGCAGTGGCGGCGGAATTCAAAGGACGGTTCGCCTTTTTCGCGCAGTTCCGTTAAATAGCCGTCGTATTGGGCGGGGTTAGACAACACCGTCAGATGTTGGAAGTTTTTCGCCGCCGCCCGCAACATGGCCGGGCCGCCGATGTCGATTTTTTCCACGGCGTCGGCGAGGGTGACGTCGGGTTGGGCGATCGTGGCTTCAAAGGGGTAGAGGTTCACCACTACCAAATCGATAGGGCGAACGTCGTTGGCTTCTAAGTCTTGGAGATCTTCGGGGAGGTTGCGACGGGCGAGAATTCCACCGTGAACGCGAGGGTGTAGGGTTTTGACCCGTCCGCCGAGAATTTCGGGAAATCCGGTGTAGTCTGAGACTTTGGTTACGGGGAGTCCGGCGTCTTGCAAGACTTTTGCGGTTCCGCCGCTACTAATGATGTCAAATTGGAATTCTTCGACGATCGAGCGAGCGAATTCGACCAATCCGGTTTTATCCGATACACTCAACAAAGCTAAACGCGCCACGGTTTTCTCCTTTCCTAATCGCACGACCCGTTTATTTTACAACGGGGGGCGAGTCCCTCCAGTCGGGGTTTTGATGAGTGGGTCGATCGCCGCGACAATATCCCGAAACCGTCTCGAACGACAAGCGTACAGATTTCTCGACTTTTTAGGGGGTGTGGTTTTGCAGCCAGTTAATGACTTCATCAGCGTTGCGATCGGGAGGAAAGACGGGGTAAAAAACTTTAACAATTTTTCCGTATTTTGCAATTAGCGTCACTCGTTTAATTAACTGTAGATCTGCGATTTCAAACGTGGGGAGCTTTAGCGCTTCAGCAAAACTTAAATCGCAGTCACTTAACAGCTCAAATGGTAAATGAAGCCGTTCGACTGCTTCTTTTTGATACTCAGTATTTTGAGTACTCAGTCCAAAAACTTGCGCTCCCAATTTTTCTAATTCGGGCTTGCTGAAAAGAAGTGAAAAGCTTACGACGTAAGGCTTAGAGGAGTCTTGACATGGCTTCGAGAACCCGAAAAAGAGGTAAAATTGGAAATTCCTGTGCATCCGGCAAGAAAAAATGTATCAAAAATCACAAAA
>NZ_JAQNCQ010000006.1:0-5142 GCF_028368005.1 Geitlerinema sp. CS-897
AATCACTGCCTGTAGCTGATGACGCTCTTCTGCTGTCAGGCGCACAATGTATTTTTTCTGCATGGGACTCCGGCTCGCTCCCTACAGATTACCTCAATACTCCCGTTAACCCTAATTCTTAGAGTTGACGCTGCACTAGCCTCGATCGGCTTGCTAAAACTTCACAAACTCCTTACAGCCGATTTACAGTGGTTTGGCCTCGACACCCTCGAAGGGACTTTCGGCAATCCACAACCGCCAGCAGCCCACCGTGACGACCGAGTCAGGTACACTTTCCTCTACCCGACTCCCGAGACAGGACGAGGGAACTCAAACGGTCTCGAGCGAGTCGGGATCGATGGAATCGAGACAGCGTTGAGGCGATCGCGCGACTTGAATTTCCGGTCTCGAGTGTCCGATCGAGGTCGAATCGAGTACGGAACTCGGCCGCCGCTGTCTCCCCAAACCACCTATCGATACGGCCGACCGTCGCGATCGCCTGCTGGTCGAGAATACCCCTATTTCGCAGCACGCTTTTCACTATGACCCTTTCAGCCATTCAACTCGGAAACGATTTCGACTTTGCGATCGCGACGGATGGAAACGACATCATCGATTATGTCGCTCTTCCTCTCGAACAACGCCAGCAACTCGCTGCGTCCGTGGGGATCGACGCCTTCGTCCTCGCGGCGGGAAACGACAGCGGTATAGACGACGGGGGCGATCGCATTTATTTCGGAAACGAAGGGGACGATAGCATCTTTGGGAACGCTGGCGACGACACGATCGCCGCCGGACGCAACAACGACTTCGTCGCGGGAGGAGACGACGAAGACATTCTCTTCGGAAACCTCGGCGACGACCTCCTCCTCGGTGGCGACGGCGACGATACGATGTTTGGCGGTCAAAATAACGACCTCCTCAACGGCGAAGGAGACGAAGATTTCCTTAGCGGCGATCGCGATAACGATACGCTCAACGGCGGCGACGATGACGATACCCTCATCGGGGGAGACGGAAACGACGTTCTTTCAGGAAACGACGACGACGACCTCCTCTTCGGTGGATTCGGGGTCGACGATCTGCGGGGTGGAGAGGGAGACGATACTCTAATTTTCCGTCGGGGAGAGGCGGTGAATGACGTCCTCGATGCCGATGTCGTTATCGATTTCGACTCCGACGACGATATTTTGGCACTGAATTTTAACGATTATGCCCTCGACGATAGTGTAGATTTGTCGAATCTCCTCAATTTCGACGGTGCAAACGGCCCGGAAGTCGATACGGTCGTTCGCATCGGCCAAACTGGCCCCATCGTCGGCGTGGTTATCGATATTACGGCTCGAGAGCTTGAAGACCGGACGCGATCGATCTCGATTCCGTCGCTCGGGATTTGAGTTCGAGCGTTCGTGTTTGATGTTAGTATGGTTTTTTGCTGTCGCCGCCCGATCGCGCGATCGTCGTTCTAAAAGAGACAAACCAACGCACGAAGCAACTGATATCTTGCATCGAAGCGTTCGAGAGCATGGCGATCGCCCGCGAGACAACCTCGCTGCGGCACAAAGCTCTCTTCACGTCGTACGAACTTTATCAAACATGGGTTTACCTCATGTACTTCAATTTGTCAAGTCTTCGTCCGAGCTAAATTTTCGATGAGTGGACCGACCGAACGAATTTATCGAGACCTCAGCCAATTGAACGAGGAAATCGCCGAACTCGCTCGAGGCTTCGATCGCACCTACACTGACTATTTAACCGCTTTGGGGCAGGCGATCGGCCAACAAGCGATCCTCGCAACCTATCACCTCTGCACCCACAGCTACCCCGAAGCGTTTTTACAGTTGTCGTTCGAGCGGCGACAGAAATTTCAGGAGACCTTACGAGAAATCGCCAAAGGAGTCGATCCGCTGCTACAGCGCGTGCGTCTCAGTGCGATGCTGCGCGTTCTCCAAGAAGCGGCGGCTGAGGAATTCGAGGAAGACGAGGATCTCGACGAGGACGAGTTTTCCGATGGCGACAACGAAGACGAGGATCTCGACGACGAAGAAGAAGAGGAGGACGACGACGAGGATCTCTTTGCTGAAGAAATTCAATCCCTCGAGCTATCGTTGATGGATTTAGAGAGTTTTGACAGCGTCCCGACCCTATCGCAACATCAGCCGATGACGCCACAATTTCTGTTGCGATGGCAGCAGGCGCTCGAGGCGGGAATCGTGCAGATTTTGGCGACGATCTCCAATCAAATCAACCAACTGTTGAGAACCTATAAGGTCTTACCGCCCAATTTACCGCCGCCGTTACTCGAGGCGGCCAGTCAAGCGGAAGCCACCTCAGAAAGCGTCTCGGGACCGCCGAACGTGTTGAGCTTGCTCATCGAAACCGAAACCTCCAACGAATCGGCACCGAGTAACGTGATGCAACTGACGACGGTTCACCTGCGGCTGTCTGAAATCGAGTTTGCCGATACTCAGGTCAAAAGTGTGCGCGATCGCCTGCGTCAGCTCTCTGGACAACTCATCAAACTCGGAAAAGCCTATCAGAAGAAGCAACGAGAGCGGGCGGTCATCGAAGCTGAGTCGGCCTGGCGATCGAGTTGGTTCGACGATTGAGTGCGAGACGGTTGTGGGTGGGGCGCTTAATTCCCGTCACCGAAATTAAACAAGCGGAAAAAGCGATCGAAAATAAACAGGTTCCCGATCGGGCGCACGATATTACTCAAGGTATCTGAGACGGCCGTAAACGTATTGCGTCCGACTAAGATAATGTCGTCGTTCTGCAAAATCGGGTTAGTTTCTTCGTTGACGCGATCCTCGAAATCTACTGAAATACGACGGCGAGATACCGTTCCGTTGGGATTGAGGCGGATGAGCGTAATGCGACGGCGAGCGCGAGCGGTGTCGAACCCTCCCGCCGCGAGAAGGGCTTCGTTAAGTGGCGTGTTGGGGGGAACCTGAATCGTTCCGGGGCGCGCGGCTTCTCCGACGACGTTTACATCGATGGCGTCGGGAGAAAAGCTCGCCGAGGCGATGGCCAGAGCTTCGTCGGGTGGAATTTCGATCGCCGTCGGAACCAGAATCGAGTCCCCCGATTGCAAAATCGGATCTCGATCGAGATCTCCCGATTGTAGCATTTCCCACAGGTCGAGTTCGATGGTTTGCGTTCCGGCTTGGGTGCGTCGGTACAGCGTAATGTTGCGAATGTCCGCCAACGCCGTAATTCCGCCAGCCGTCTCGATCGCTCGAGTCAGGGTGGGGGGCGTTCCGTCTCCCGCGACGACGTGCGGTCCGGGTCGAAAGACTTCCCCGACGATGGCAATTTGCAGCGGTTCGGCGGTGTCCGGGGCGAGGTTCGTCGCTTCTAAGCGTCTCGAGAGTCCCGGCTCGAAGGTTGTGAGGGTGGGAACGATGACGCGATCGCCGTCGAGGAGAACCGGATCGCGATCGAGATCGCCGTTTTCGATCAGTTCCCACAGATCGAGAACCATCGTTTGCGGTTCGGGAGTACTGCGTCGCAGTTGAACTCGAGATAAGTCCGCCGCTTGGGTAATCCCTCCGGCGGTTTGTAACGCTTGGGTGAGAGTGGGAAAGCCGCTGTCTCCTGAAGGGGCGATGGTGTAAGCCCCCGGACTGCTGACTTCTCCAGATACGGCGATGCGAAGGGGACGGGGAGCGGTTAGGTCGAGGGTGACGATCGGACGGCGCAAAATGCGAGCGTATCGCTGGGAGATTACGTCGCGAGTTTGGCTGAGGGTGAGGCCGCCGACGTTGACGGAGCCGATGACGGGAAGGTTGAGGGTGTTTTCGAGGGTGACGGCGTACTCGCCGCTGTAGTCGGGAACGCCGAAAATCGTAATTTGCAGGCGATCGCCGCCTCCGAGGGTGTAGGTGGGGGTTTTCGGCGGCGAGGTCGTTTCGGGGAAGGATTCGGGGGGGCGATCGGGAACGGGTTGCGATCGCCTCGGTTCGGAAAATTCGACGGGAGACTCGGAGGGAAAAGACGGCAGGATTGAGGGTAAAACGCCCTCGCTGTCTCGTTCGTTTTCGCGGTCGTCTGGGTTTTCGACTTCGCGATCGATTTCGATTTCGATGTCTTCGTCAAAATAGGGCAAGCTGGGCGGTTGCGACGCTTCTGTGGCGATTCCGAAAGTACTCCAACTGGCAGCGGTTGCGAAGACTCCCAGGAACGACTTTCGAAATTGTGGGCGATCGCCCGGAGCGTGACTTCCACAAAGCCAGTCAAAACAACGCTTCATAGTTACATTAGAAAGTTTTTTTGCGATCGAACTCGTGTGGAACTGCGATCTGGCATCGCGATTAAAATTGTAGTCCAGGTAGAAAAAATCTGCGATGTGGCTGTTTTTCAGTCTAATTTTAAACTTCAAAATAGACTGGGTAGTTATGCACAGTGATGATGACGAGCGCGGATTGAAGCATTATATTATAATGATGGATGAAGTGCCAAATCGCGCTCACGTGATTTTCTAACTTTTTAGAAAAAGATAAAGTTTTACGAACGAGTCGAGACACACGCTGACGAAGAGTATTGTTAAATCTTTCAATATAACTGGTTTTTTCCGAATCCTTTTCAACAGCTTTATGTCGTTTGCTAGGTAAAACAGTTTGATAAGATTTCCAAAGATCGGTATAGCCGGTAGCACATTGACGATAAACAGGAGGCAAAGATTTCCATAATTTTCGTGCCGCTTCTCGATCTCGCGCACCAATATAGACACCAACAATTTCGCGCGTTTCAGCATTTAAAGCCAGCCAAACCCACTGCTTGACTGGCTTGCGGCCGACAAACGACCAGAGTTCATCCATTTGAACAATCAGTTTCCCCCTTTTTTTTGGCATCACTTCAACTTTTCGAGGAACCTGTGCCAACTTCTTATTTACATAATCTTGAAGATGTCGCATAGAAATTCTTGCAGCCTGAGAAATACCAGCTAAGGATATTTTTTCTAAAAGAAGTCGAGAGAACTCCGTTCCGCTTCGCGAACGACGGGTGCATCTCAAAAATGTAAATTCATCGAATTGGGCGCACTCAATTTCCAGATCCCCGGCATCTCCAAGATGGTATCTGTTTAGCGTAACGGCCAAAGTACGACGAAAGGGGGATGGCACAAGCCAGGACAAGTCGCCAAGCTAAAAGAGAAAGAGAAGC
>NZ_JAQNCQ010000081.1:0-3855 GCF_028368005.1 Geitlerinema sp. CS-897
AACCTACCTCCGAGATCTGTTCGTGCTGCGGCTATCGGTGGGGCAAGTTGGATCTGTCTATCAGGTCTGTACTCTGCATCAACTGTGGGGCTGAGCACGACCGCGATGTAAACGCTGGCAAAAATATTGAGGCGGCAGGATTATGCCGACCTGAATGGGCAAACGCTAAGCAGTGTGAGACCTCCTTGGAGGCGGTTGCTTGTTTGTCTACCCGTCAGGAGTCAGCAAGCGTGCTGGCAGACTGGGAATCTCCGTGCCTTTAGGCCGGAGAGGATGTCAAAAGTGGTCAAATTTCTGGAGCTTTGAGAATTCTGGAATTCTCAGTGGAAGGTTAGCTGCGTCTTCTTAGCTCTCTCAGCAGGAAGCCCCGCACCGTACCCGAGAGGACTTCGGCCAACTCAGCGACTCGACTGAACTCGCCGAATGTCCGAACGGTCAGTATCAGGTAGTTCACAATTCAACAGCTAGAAGTGGGGAGGTGAAAGCCCCCGCGCTTCAGTTGGGAGTGAGCTTCCAATAGGATGGAATGGGTCAACGATCCATCTGAGACAATAGATGCAGACAGCCTACACGAGCGGAGTCCAGTAAACCTGACGATGTAGAAGCGTTGGGAGATCGGGAAAAGAGGATGGAGCCAGGAGTACAAGTATCCCTAGAATTAACAAAGTGTAGAGAGTTTTTCTTTGAGAGTTCGATGTATAGCGCGGTGGGACACACCGTTACAATCTGTAGAGCGAACGTAAGACTAAATCTATTTAGATATAGAGGTAGTTGCGATAATTTTTAAATCTGAATTACTAGGTTTAAAAATTATCGCACTTCTAGAGTGGTGAGGATCTGGGGAAATACAACCTAATCTTAGATGTGAAATCAAACAGATTAAATCATCCCGCCGGCTCGTTCCTTAGCTATAACCTCGGCAATACGAGTTGGGAATTCAGCCAGATCGACATCTTCACCTGCGGGCATGGGAGAGGTAAAGGTGTAACAAGGATCGCACTGGCCTGTATCGAAGATTTGTAAAGCCCATTTATCCGGAAGACCCTCAACACCAATTTCTACAACATACCAATTTTCACCTGTATCTCGGGTGGAGATGATGTAGAAAAAATTTCGATCCGCTGCCGGAATATCCAAATCTTCCATCAAAAAATCGATCGCTAACGTTTCAGCGTCGGTTGTCGGTAACGTCATCATCATGTTCTAACTACTGTGAAAACAATCAGTTTTAGGTTTGTGCCAATACACTTTGTTTACTCTATTAGCAGAGATTCATGACAAGTTTTCTGTATAGCTCAATGCTAAATAACCTTCCTCCAGCCTTCTATTTATTAGGAAGGAGGGGGATTTTAACTCGTACAGGAGGGCTAAGAAGTGCTGCCGAAAATCTCTAAATATTCAGACTAGAAAGTTTATTCTGAACATTTTTACATGAATATTAAATTATAATTAAGTTGTATAACAATATATAAAAAGTTATGTTTTAAATTGTTATGATTAGCTTCAATCGAATCAAAAATAGGTATTTGAAAAAAATTAAAACGATTTTTGTATTGAAAAATACAATTATTCAAGCGATCGTTTATGAAAATGAAAAATTACGATTTTTGAATACACTGATAATTTTAAGATGTTTATTCAGTGTCTTTTTTTTGATACTAAAAAGCATTTATTATTTGTAGTTTTTCTATCGGAGGTGATTGTAACTTTATGACTTATACGATCAAAAATGACTGCAATGCTTGTGGTGGCTGCCAGTCTGAGTGTCCCAATGGAGCGATTAAAAGCGAAGATACATCTGAGGGATATTGGATCGATCCAACTCTCTGCGATGGTTGTAAAGATGTAGAAATTCCTCGATGTCTCGAAGCTTGTAATGTAGGTTCGTTGAAACCTCTACCATCTAAAAAAGGACGCTATAAAACTACACCATTTCCGACAACGATTCTTGATATTTTTCTTAATCGAAAAACCACTCCCTTTGCTTCTTCAATGGTGATGTGGGAAACCTGCAATATTTTGGCACAGCGACAGACTTTACCCTGGCAAACCGATTCTGACGGTTATTTTGCCTACAGTCGGCCTGTGCGTCGCGATAAAGGGGAGATGCGGTTTCGGTTGGCAGCAGACCCCGAAGCTGAGGTTCTTCTCCCCATGAATGCAGATATGGCTACAGCGGCGATCGCTAATTTTGATATTCGCGCCACCTGCATTCACCTTATTCTTGCTGCCTACGCGGTTTCAGTTGAGTGTCCTTGGGAAGAAGTCTTTGTCCTGAACAATCAGCACATCGAGAAATATTTAGGACTTGATAAGCGCAAAGACCTCACTAAGCTGGAAAAGCTTACCCTGATTAAAGACTTGGTGCATCAATCTTGTCGTATCTTGGTTGCTCTCGACTGGCCTCGCCAAGGCAAAGTCCAATCGTTTACCCTCGAGGAACATCCAGTCTGGCACTTGCTGGCAACTCAATATCACTTTGAAGAAGATACTCAGGGCTGTCGACATTTGATCGGTTTAGACTTTACAATACGAGCTGGTACTTGGGTTAAATACTTTCTCAACAAGCAAGAATACCGCCGTCAAACTGCCTTTTACCAGTATGGTGTTCTACCTCGGTCTCTGCTTGCAGAGATTATGAGCAACTGGCAGCAGCATGAGGGTGCTATTCGTTTGCTGCTGTGGCTGTTGTTTAAGATGCGGCTAGGTGGCGATCAGCGGATGAAAGTCCTTACTCTGTTACATATCGCTTATGGTGAAGAGCGAGTTACGGAAGCGATCGCCGTTCGTGGTTCCCATAAGCGAACGATCAAAACGTTTGAGAGCGATCTAGAAACGATTTACCACTACGGTCTCAAGCCACTCTTCGATCCTGAAACCTACCCCTCCGATATTCAGCCTCTTTGGACTAAGGTTGCTGATATTCCTAACGATCCAGATGATGCCCTCGAATTTTGGAGTGAGGATGCAAATCAAGTTCTGAGTCTGACAGATACCGCTCCCCGCGATAAATGGCAGCGTTTGCTTAACGCTCGCCTCTTGGGGTTTGAACTTCCAGAAGAATGGCAACAAACTATTCGCCGCCGTACACCTAAGCGTCGATACCAGTCGCCTCACTCAAAAGGGGTTAAACAGTCAGAGCAACTTTCTGGACGAGAGATTAATACTGCTCGCCGACAGCAAAACCTTACTCAACGTGCTTTGGCTAGTCGTCTTGGTAAAAGCCAGAGTTGGGTTCGAGATATTGAAAAAGAGCGGTTTAAGATTAATGCTGACGATCAGGTCTTGTTACGCAAGGTGCTGAATATCAATTGACGAGCGGAGCATTCACGAGCCGTGTGAAGGGAAACTTTCACGCACGGTTCTGAAGACGAGTCGGGTGGGCGACTGCCCGGCTTAGTTTAATCCCAAGCCTCACCAAGTCCAAGCCATCGACGAGGCAATTCGGACGGCTCAGTTCGTTCGCAACAAATCCCTGCGTTACTGGATAGACAATCGAGGCGTGGGGAAAGCTGAGCTATTTCGGTACAACACGCGACTCAGAAAAGAGTTTAAGTTGGTTGAAGAACTGAACTCTCATGCTTGCCAGACGGCGGTTGAGCGAACCCTGAGAGCCATTACTCGTTTTTACGAAAACTGTAAAAGTAAGGTTAAAGGTAGGAGGGGTTATCCTCGATTCAAGCGAAATACCCGTTCGGTCGAGTACAAAATCTTGGGATGGAAGCTGTCAGAAGATCGCAAGCACATTGTCTTTACCGACAAAAAAGGAGTCGGACACTTACGATTAATCGGATCGAGGAACTTAAATTATTATCATCCCGAACAGATTAAGCGAGTCAGAATTCTCAAAAGAGC
>NZ_JAQNCQ010000082.1:0-12076 GCF_028368005.1 Geitlerinema sp. CS-897
ATTATATTTGATTGCTCGTTTCGGCGCTATCCCCTTCTCTCGCTATCGCATTGTTCAGGGGACGCACCTCAACTCACCGCCGCTTCACCACCCCCTAACCGCTTCGCGGTATAGGCGGAGTACTGCGACGGATCTTGATAGAGCGTCGATCTTCGCCTCGTGGGGAGTCGTCCGTTGGCAAAACAGAACAGTTATTCTAGAGAGGTGTGTTGTCCCCCCTATTCCAATTGACGGGCGGTCGAACGAAGTGCCTTTGTAGAAGTTGCGCCTCGTTAGATCGCCCGGTTCGACATCACTTTCGTTTGCTACCGCCTCCCATTTGAAGAAGTCGTATGCGCCAACTGAGCTGGAGACGATGGCCGCTTGCGGTCAAACTCACCACCACGATCGCTCTATCTACCCTCATCGGAGTCACGAGCGTTACATTACTGTCGTTGCGGGGCAAACGGCAAATTTTCCACCGCGAACTTCAAACTCGCACGAAGTTAGCGTTAGACGTTCTGTCGGAAACCTCGGCTGACAACCTGCTGCGGGGCAACGTGGAACCGTTGCAGACACTGCTATCGCAACTGGCAGAAAACGGCTCGATCGTTTCCGGCCGCGTCTACGACCGTCAGGGTAACATCGTTGCCGATACGGCCCGAACGGTATCGACCCCGACCCCCGATCCGTTCGGTCAGAGCGTCTTGAGCAGTGGAAGTCCCGTTTTTGAATGGGAGGGCGATCGCCTCCTAGCCGGCCAAACGGTACAAGTCGGCCCCGAAACCGTCGGTGCCATCAGCGTAACGGTGCTGACAGAAGATATCGACCGTCAAGCCGCTGAAACTCGCAATCGCAGCATTCCCATCGCCCTCTTGGTGACAGTCGGCGGTGGGGCGGTGGCTTGGTGGGTCAGTCGTTCGATCTCCGAGCCGCTACGTCAGCTAGCTGAAGCCACGAAATGGGTCGCCGAAGGGGAATTTCAGCGGGCGACGGACATTGACATTCTCTCGAAACTCGATCTCGAACGTCAGGACGAGCTGGGGGGTCTGGCGAAGTCTTTCAGTCGCATGACCGGCCAAATCCAAGATATGGTCTTGTATCTCGAGCAGCGGGCCGAACAAGTCCAAAAAAGCGAGATTAAGAACAAAGCCTTACTCGAAGCGATACCCGATACCATGTTCTGTCTGCGAACCGACGGAACCTATCTCGACGTGCAGGCGGATAAAGACCAACCGTTGCTATTGTCCCGCAGTGGGTTTCTCGGTAAAAGCTTGTACGAAGTGTTGCCGACGGAACTGGCCGATCGCAATATGTATTATGCCGAGCGAGCGCGAACCACGGGAGAGGTGCAGATTTTCGAGTACCAACTTCGCATCCCCGATCGCAAAACCGGCCAAAGCAAGTTACACGATTTCGAGGCGCGAATCGTCACCAGTGGCGACGACGAAGTGTTGGCGATCGTGCGCGACATTACCGAACGCAAACGCTACGAAGCCACCATCGAGGCCGAACGACAGCAACTGCGCCAAATTGTCACCCAAGCCCCGGTCGCGATGGCGATGGTCGATACGCAAATGTGCTATCTCGCCCACAGCAATACCTGGCTTTCTGATTACGATTTGGAAGGGCGATCGCTCGTCGGACGCTGTTACTACGATGTGTTTCCCGACATTCCCGATCGCTGGAAAGCCATGTACGATCGCGCTCTGAAAGGGGAAACGGCCTCAAACCCCGAAGATACCTGGAAGCGCGACGACGGATCGGTTCTTCACCTGCGTTGGGCGATCCATCCTTGGTACAAACCCGATGGTAGCGTCGGCGGAATCGTCATCGCTAGCACGCAAATTAACGAACTCGTCGAAGCTCGAGAAGCGGCGTTAGAAACAGCTCGCCTCAAGTCAGAATTTTTGGCCAACATGAGCCACGAAATCCGAACCCCCATGAACGGCGTGTTAGGGATGACGGATTTATTGCTGACGACGGATCTTACCGAGACGCAGCTCGAGTTTACACAAGCTCTCAAAACCAGCGGCGAACATTTGCTCAATTTAATTAACGACATTCTCGATTTCTCGAAGCTCGAAGCGGACAAGCTCAAGCTCGATCGCCATCCGTTCGAGTTGCAAACCTGTCTCGAAGAGGTGGTCAACCTGTTCGCCGTACAGGCCAAAAGTAAAAACTTGACCCTACAAGTTCAGCGCGAACCCGATCTTCCTATGCAGTTATTGGGAGATTCGAGGCGGTTGCGCCAAGTCTTGATGAATTTGGTCGGAAACGCGATTAAATTCACCGATCGCGGTTCGGTAACGATGTCGGTGCGGCGCGTGGCCTCTTCGGGGCGAAACACTACGGATTCCCAAGGTTCCCCCACGATGCCGATTTTGGAATTTTCTGTCAGCGATACGGGAATTGGGATTTCTGAAACGGATCTCAACCTATTGTTTCAAGCTTTTTCGCAGGTGGACGCTTCGAGTACCCGCAAGTATGGCGGAACGGGTTTGGGACTGGCTATCTGCCAGCAACTCGTTACGAAGATGGGCGGTCGAATTTGGGTCGAAAGTTGCCCGAGTAAAGGTTCGACGTTCCGCTTTACGGCTCAGTTTGCCGCGATCGATCGCTCCGTAGAATCGAACGCACCAACGCGACCGGAGAACGAAGAGGACGATTCGATCGCCTTACCCAGTCTACCTCTCGTCGCTCGGGCGATCGCGTCGTCTCCACCGACTGAGGATGCAGTGGCGACCGCACTCGGAACGGTGTTGGTGGTCGAAGATACCCGCATCAATCAAAAGGTGGTGATGAACCAACTCAAACTCCTCGGGTACGCGGCTGAGTGTGTCAACAACGGACGCGAGGCGGTCGATTGCCTATCCCAAGATGTCTTCGATATCGTGTTGATGGACTGTCAGATGCCAGTTCTTGATGGGTATCAAGCCACTCGCGAAATTCGGCAGTTAGAAGCCAACGGCGATCGCCACACGACGATCGTGGGACTGACCGCGCACGCCATGCAAGGCGATCGGCAAAAATGTCTCGATGCGGGGATGGACGATTACCTCGCCAAACCCGTGACGATGGACAAGCTAAAAGGAGTGCTGGCGTCTTGGATGTCCCGCACGAACGAACGGCGTACGGCGACGACAAAGGCGAGCGAAACAACTGACCTCGACGCCGATCCTGTCAACAGCGTCAACGGCGAGCGATCGCGTTCGGAATCAGAAGATATTATCGATTGGAACCGGTTACACGAGGTCTCTGGCGACGATGCGGAGTTCGAGATCGAGCTGCTCGATTCGTTTTTAGAATCCGCTTACGAATATTTAAATGGTGCCAGCCAAGCTTTAGAAGCCCGCGACGCCGAAACCTTTTGTCGTTTCGTCCACCAGTTAAAAGGTGCCAGCGGTAACGTGGGGATTCCTTCGATGATGGCGTTATCGAGCCAACTCAACGAACGAGCGAAAGCGAACTCGTTAGAAGGTGCTGACGAGGGGTTAAAGGAACTCTCCCAAATGCTCGATCGGGTCGAAACAACGCGATCGAAAATAACGGACCATTGACAGTCGTAGGGTGCGTGACCTGAAAAATGGGGTGTCGAACGTGAGACCGATCGCTCTGTCACGCACCGCCAATGTACACCGCCAACAGACAAGGGTGCGTGACCTGAAAAATGGGGTGTCGAAAGTGCTACGCACCGCTTCCGCGAACGTGAGACCGATCGCTCTGTCACGCACCGCCAATGTACACCGCCAACTCACTCGAACAACTGGGGAACTCGCTGACGGAGAGCGGCGTTGAGTTCGGGGAGACGATCGCGCATTTCGAGATACCAGGCGGCGCGATCGCTTGGGTGACGTTCGAGAAGGCGGTGTGCTGCGACCCAGTGATAGGCGTTCGTTCCCAGTTTGCGCCGCAAGTTCGCGTTCGCGAGGAGTTCGCGGAATTTCGCCTCGAAATCGTCTGTGGAACGGTAAATCAATCCGGTTTCACCGTCGATGATGCTCCGTTCGTATACCGTCGGACTGGCTAAGACGGCTAATCCTTGACCGCCGCATTCGACGAATTTCAAATCGGATTTCATCTGGTTGAAACGCGTGGGTTCTAAGGGAAGTAACGCGACGGTCGACGATCGCAGCACTTGTTGGTAGGTTTCGTAAGGACAAAACGGTGCGAAGGCTTTGTTCGGGGTGGCGAGGGCATCGAAAAAGCTGCGATCGTGGAGGACTTTCACGGTGACGCGATCGCCGAATTCGCTCAAGACTCGATTTATCGAACCGATTAAGGGTTTCCAATCTCCTTCTCGGTTTAACGCTCCGAAAAAGACGGTTGCGGCGTCGTAATCGGCGGGCGATCGTGGTGGTGGCAGCGTTGCGAGATGGTTGGGAAAAACTTTCACGTAAGGGTTAAATTGACGCAGGAATTCCGCCAACGGTTCGGTAGACGTTTGAACGCAGTGACAGCTTCGATAGCTGAAAAAGTCGGTTTGCTCGAACTGCGGCCACCGCATCGGATCGTCGTCAATTTCTGCCACGATGAGATAGCCGCGATCGAGTAAGTTTTTCTGTTGTTTTATGGCGATTTTGGGTTCTAATAACGCCCGTTGCCACACGAAGACTTTTTCTTCAGAGGGTTCGGCGATGTTGAGGGCGGCATTTTTTACGGACGACACCGCACGCACGCCGGGGATTCTGTTGCTGAATTCGTCGGGTTCGAGAACGCGGACGCGATCGCACGCCAGCGGTGCCATCATTAAGGTTTGAATCAACAAACGCCGTTGGGGTTTGGTGGCAGCGATAACGAATTGATGGGTTTCTACGAGAAGTTTGAAGCGATCGAGGGGTTGGTTGAGGGTTTTTGCCACCATTTCCAGATGGGGATAGAGTGCCTCGAATTCCCGAGGATCGTGGGAAATGGTACGCCCGACTTGTCGCACTTGTAAACCCGCCTCGGCGAACATGGTTTGTGCGGTTTCCAAGGTAAAAAAGCGTAAATGGGTGCGATCGAGCAATCCTTCGTCTTGATATTCCCATTGTCCTCGAATTAAGTCTCTTAAAATCGTCCAGTTTTGAATGTTGGGAATGGAAGAAACCACCCATCCGCCCGGTTTTAGCCATTTCACGTGATGGTTCAACACGCGCCAGGGATCGACTAAATGCTCGAGAACGTCGCCGTAGACGAGACAATCGACACTTTCGGGGGAAAATTGCAGTTGGGGATCGTCGAGGTTTTCCACGTTTGCCGCGATCGCGCGATCGAGCCGCGTTTGGGCAATTTCAGCCACCTCCGCTTCGAGTTCGATGCCGATATATTCTGTATTGGGATGTTTCTGTTTGTAGGCGTGACCGAGAGCGCCCGTTCCACAGCCAATTTCGATAATTCGCCCGACGTCGATCGGTAAAGCATCGAGGAGTTGGTGGTTAATGCGATCGTAATATTCTCGAGTCATTAGAAATGGCTGTACTCTATTTTTTTACGTTTGAGTGTAACGCGAACTAATCGGAATTTTGACTAAATGTGATTTTTCGCTATGTACAGTTACATACAGTATCTTTATTGAAAATTCAATTTACGACCGATAGCGTTTTTATTGAATTAGTCAAGATTCTATTGATTTTGTATTTTTAAAAATTTAAATTAAAAATACAAAACACGAATATTTAAGATATAAATGCTTCGATCTAAAACTCGTTAAAAAATACAGTTTTTGTGTCTTCCTTTTTCGATAGAGAAGTGTTTAAAATTTCCAAATTTCGATACCGAGACTTTGTAAAACGACTAAGGTAAGAGATACGGCTAACACGCCCCCCAGCGCGATCGCATCGACAGTACGAACGGGAATTTCCGACACCCGAGCCATAGAGCGACCGTATCCCCTCAGACGCATCGCCCGATAAACCTGTTCCGACTGCTCGTAACTGGTCACGAGGAGCGTTCCGGCGAGGGACGCCAGAATCTTGAGATTGCGCCAACTCAACTGTTGTCTGTTGAAACCCCGCAATCGCATTGCTGTTTGAACTTGTGTCAGGCGATCGAGGGTTTCGTACAAATAGCGATAAAACAATAGCATCATATCGGTAATCAGCGACGGGACGCCCAGCGATCGCATCGCCCGTAGCGTCGTGGCGATGGGACTCGTCCCGAACAACACCAAACTCACTGTCACGATACAGAGGAACCGCGTCGCAATTTCGACCACATCGAGCAGTCCTTCCCAGCGTACCGCCAGCCCAGCGATCTCGAACAGTATCGTTTCCCCCGAAACGAAGGGCAACACCACCACCACACCTAATAGAAAATAGCCCGGATAGTGCAGGCGATCGCACCAATAGGTTTTCGGTAAGCGAGAGAGCTTGTACAACAGCACTGTAATCCCCAGCATGGGGAGCAACAGGTACAAATCCTCGATAAAGGAAAACGTAAAAATTAACGCCATTAATCCCACGAACTTACATCGCGGTTCCCAACGGTGTAAGGGGGAATCTAAGCGGGCGTATTCGTCTAAACCGTGACGCATTTCAGTAAAGAAGGGGAGAGGGGGAGAAAGGGAGAAGGGGAGAGGGGGAGAGGGGGAGAAACTGTCACCTGAAAACTGTCTTCACTGGCGACGGGTGACTGGCGACGGGTGACTGAAACACTGTTCACTGCTCGCTGTTGACTGTTGACTGTAAAAGGCTGGGTTTGACCTGCTGGAGAAACAGGACGAGCATGGACGTAAACACGCCTTCAATAATGACGAGGGGGATTTGGGACAGGGTTAAAATCCAGACGGCGGAACGTTCGGCTTCGGCGTTGAGATTGCTGGGAACGTTCGCGATAACGATCGCAAAAAAGATTAAAGCTGACAATCCGACGCCTAACGCCCCGGCGAGAAATCCAAACACGCTCAAAGTCGTGCGGTTGTCGCTGCCAAAGCGGTGGCGAAACTGAAAGACATACGCTGACAGGAGTGCTGGAATGCCCATCATGGCGGCGTTGACCCCCAAAACGCTCATCCCGCCGTGTTGGAACATCACCGCCTGGAAAAACAACCCGACGAGAATGGCTGGAAAGGCGTAGTATCCCAATACTGCTCCCAGCAACCCGTTGAGAACCAGGTGAACGCTGGCGGGGGGAATGGGAATGTGAATGAGCGATCCTACGAAAAAGGCTGCGGTGAGTAACGAGGCTTTGGGAATGTTGGCTTGAGGATCGCGATCGCGGCGAATTTGACGCAGGGAAAACCACGTGGCCGCACCCGTGACGGCGTATCCGACAAGACAGACTTTGGCAGGGAGAAACCCGTCGGCAATGTGCATAAACGACCTTTGAGAACAATCTACGATTTGTGGCGACTGAAGTACAGGGCAGTGCCGATACAGCCCCAAGTAACGGCGGCGACGGTTAACAGGCGTTGGGGAAGGTTGGTTTCTCCGGCTTCGGCAACCCAAGCGGTCTCGCTTTTCGTATTGCGGGCGGCGGCCGTTCCGTTGCTATTGTCGAGGTCGATCGCAACGATGTCGCCGTGGCCGGCTTGACGGACGCTGACCGTCCAGGGTCCGGTGCGATCGCCGTCGGGAACGAACACGAACTGTCCGGCGTCGTCGGTCGTGCCAGTTTTCCAAGGGACGCTGGGATTGTCGGGAGCGTAAACCGTTACTTGAGCTTCGGCCATCGGTTCTCCTGAGTCGTAGGTAGCCTGGAGTTCGATCGCCGCTTGGCTGCGATAAGCGATATTTGCACCGTGGGCGAGGACGGGTTCGACTGAGCCGAACAGTACGAGTCCCCACAGGGCGATGGTCTGCTGCCAGTTCATCAATGTTCCCTCCTTGTCGATCGCGTTGGGGCGACTCCGTTATCGTAGATCGCCTTTTTCTCGGGCTTGGGAAATTTCCATGTTTTTTCAGGTCATACTCCATCCTTTTCCGATAAGCTAGGTTTCAAAAAGTCTTCACCACATCCCCCCTTAGCCCCCCAAAGAAGAGGGGGGTTGGGGGGATAGAGGGGCTTGGCTGACTGAGTAAAACCAGTATTTGAAATTCGGATTCCGTATCAGGAGTGCCAAAAAGCGACCCCTTGCTTTTATTGTGTCGCAAGGGGCCGCAAAATTCAGGAGGTTGGGAATTCAAGCGAAAGGTTCGGTTTGGGAAACTTCCGCAACGGGGCGATCGCTAACCGATCCCGAGCAAGAAGTCCGAATCGGAAACGTCAAAGACGGCTTCCTGTACGGATTCCATGTCCTCGCTACCCATCCCCAACACGACGCCGAGGTAGAAGCTACTTTCGACGCGCAGGGCGATATCGTCCACGCCATCGGCGTTCACGTCTTCGACGACGAACTCGATGCTGGAACTGAGCGATTGGGTAATCCCGATGCGATCGCCAGCTTGGAAGTCGAGAATCCAGTCGGCTTCTTGAGCGGAGGTGGTGTCGCTAGACGTTTCGGCACGCAGGACGAAGTTATCGTCACCCTCGCCACCCATGAGTTGGTCGGATCCCATGTCGCCGATGAGAACGTCGTCGCCGTCCTCACCCATGAGTTGGTCGTTACCTTGACCGCCATAAACGACGTCGTCTCCGTCGCCACCCATCATCATGTCGTCGTCGGTGTTGCCGTTGATGATGTCGCTGTCGTCGCCGCCCATGACCATGTCTTCGCCGTCACCGGAGGCGATAACGTCGTTCCCGGCTTCTCCGTTGACTTCGTCGTTTCCACCGTTGCAGGCGACTACGTCGTTGTCGTCGGTGCCAGATACGGTGTCGTCGTTGTCGCTACCAGAGACCACGTTTTCTCCGAGGTCGTCGAGGTCAGTTTCGCCACCTTCTGCCGGAAGTTCGGCGAATTCGCCGTTATTGAATTTGATTTCGGCAGAGGTGCTGATACCCCAGAACACGCTCAGTTTGGCTTCGGTTTTAATTAACACCGAACCGGCTACCGCACCGCTTCCGGTTCCGTCGCCGCCGACAAAGACACCGCCGCCGTCAGCGATATCGCCGACATCTTCGTCAGGCAGCGGATCGAAGGCATCTTCGCTTCCTTCGGACAGTTGGGTAATTTTGCCGTAGAGGTTGGCGATTTGGAAGCTTTCTTCGGGAGCGTCGAATCCGGTTTCGATACTCGAACCCCCGTCGATGGAAAAACCGTCGAGTTCGATGGTGTAGGTTCCGCCTTCGTATTCAAAGGTTTGAGGACTCAAGCCGCTGGTGGCAAAGCGCAGGCGATCGCCGTCTTCGACCGGATCTCCGGTTTCGTTCGGGGTGTTGAGAATATTGAAGAAGAAGTCGAAGGATTCGGGATCGTCGTCGAGATCGTCGATATCGATGTTGAGGCTAAAGCCGAAATCGCCGTTGAAGTTGCTGTTGGTGGTTCCGTTGCGATAGAACAGTTGACCGATTTTGAACTGTTCGCCCGCTTCGGTGCCAAAGTCGCTACCGTCGAATTGGACGATGTTGGAGAAACTGTCGCTGACGGGATCTCCCCACTCGAAGCGGTTTTCGGTACCACCGTTATCGTCGCTGAGTTCGTAAACGGCGTCGGGATTGTCTTCGACCGGACCGGAAAACTGACCGAAGGACGTGCCGACAAAGACGCCATCGCCACCGTCGTCGGAGACATCGTCACCACCGTCGTCGGTCATGTCGTCGTCCCCTTCGCCGCCCGTCGCGTCGTCGTCGGTCATGTCGTCGTCGGGGGTATCTTCGTCAGAGGTATCGTCGTCGGTCATGTCGTCGTCGGTCATGTCGTCGTCGGGAAGCGTCGCAGGGACGACACCGGACAGCTTGCTGCTACCCGTTCGGCCGTCACCGACACTGGTGAGGCGAACGCCGAATTCTTCACCGAGCAGGTCGTCGAGCGTTAGTTCTCCCGAATCGCTCGAGATTAGGAAACTGGTCGTTTGAATGTCGTCGCTACCGATACCTGCGGTTCCGATCGCGACGCCTGCGTCGAAGGTTTGAGGTTCGATAACGGCATCGCCGACACCGCTGATGTTTCCGGCAAAGTCGGAACCCGTCACGTCGTCGCCTGCAACGCTCAACGTACTCAAGAGTGCATCGTCAACCACGTTGAAGAAGATACCGTTGATGTCAGCAATCGGATCGATTCCAGCGATCGTGACTTGAATGCCCTCTGAGGTTTCTTCGAGAGTTACGCTGGCGGTGGCGTCGTCTCCTGTAAAGTTGGCAATGTCAAAGGACACGCTAGAGGCTCCCGATGTATCGTCGGTGTCGTCCGTAACCCCAGTGTCGTCTAGGTCGTCCATCGGACCGCCGGTATCGGGGTCGTCCAGCATATCCATCATTAAATCGTCATCCATGCCTCAGTTCCTCTATAAATGAATTGGTCGATCGAATTACAAATTCATAGGGTCGGGACGATAAAGCACCCGATGATTCTGCCGCGCGCGCGATCGCGGGCTGTCCCGTCTTGAAAGCTAGATGGAACGCGAAGCGTAAATGTTCCCGAAATCTAGAATTTTTTTTTTGATTTTTTTGATTTTTAAAGGATTTTTGTCGAGCTATCCCAATCTCTGAGACTCTTTCGGCAGGTCAGATCTTATCGGTAACTTAGTCGGTTTTCGTAACGTCCCGTCACAGCTTTCTAAGCTTCAATTTCTGATATTTTCTCAGTAGAATTACGGAGAAAGTGGTGCAGAAAAGTCCTGAAACCCTTGTTAGAAAAGGGTCTTCGGAGTTTGAGGTGATAAGCGGATTTTATACAGGGTCAAAACCCTTGCTGTAGGGGCGTCATGGCAATGCGCCCCGGTTCGATTTCGTATTATTCATAACAAATTACACCGTAATCTCAGGAGACCCTTAGAAAAGATATCGCCGTATGAAAGGGTTGGCCGCACAATCCCAGATCGGTAAATTGTGCTGCCGGAGATCCCCGGCATCTCTAGCTGGGGATCTAACTCGAATCTCAATTCATATTTTATGTGTTTTGTCAATCCCCAATCTCGAAAAGTTTTCTGCACCACTGATACGGAATCCGAATCTCAACGCTGAGCGGAGCCGAAGCGTTGAGTCCGAGCGGAGTCGAGGAAGGACTCAAATACTGGTTTTGCCTAACCCGACAAGTCCCTCTATCCTCCCAACCCCCCTATCCTTTGGGGGACTGAGGGGGGATGTGGTGAAGACTTCTTGAAATCTAAGGTCTGTCATCAATTAGCTGTGGACTCCTTGTCAACACTGAATTTCAGGCTTTAATCCGATCTGAAACTGAAATCGCTGAAAGCCTTTCCCTAAGTGGAATCTGAATTTAATTGATGACACGCCCTAGTGTATCGGAAAAGGAAGGAGTATGAGCTTCATCAGGACGTGACGTGCAACGTCCCGATCGCGTCCTGTGTCTATTCCCCTGGCTCGGCCGTCATCGATTCGTGACAGTGGCCTTCGCCGACGTGTCCCAAACTCGGTAATAGCTGTATCAAGGTTTCGTACTCTTCCGGAGACAGGCGGGTGGATAACGCCTCGAGATCGGCTTCGACGGTTCCGTTTTCAGCTAAAACGGCGATCGGCTCGAATCCTAACGCTCCGGTATTGATTTCGTCGTCAGCGGGGGCGTCTCCGTCTCCGAAGAGATGATCGAAGTGAAAGGTGGCTTCGAGATCGGCAGTTCCACCGGAGGACAGAATCCCTTTTCGCTCGTCACCGACGAACTCACCACAGGTAAACGCGAGGGGTTCGCCGAATTTCAGCATGAAATCGATGGTTTCGCCGTCTTTCTCAGCAGTTCCATCGAGAACGATGCTGTATCCCTCAGCCGGACCGTCGGTAGCAGGCGTCATTTTCCACGAGAGGGCGTTGTACTGTCCTGCTGGGGCTTCGACTTCGCTCAGAAGAATCGGCTCGGCTGCTTCGTCTCCAGCGGCGAGATCGACGGTTTGGGATTCGACGAGAACGATGCTTTCTTTGGCGTTGGGTTCGCCACCGGAAAAGGCGTCGTAGGGGGGATCGGTTTGATAGGCCGTTACGTCACTCAGATGAGCGTAGAGGTTGTCGAAGCGAACGCTCCACCCGTCTTTAGTGGTAAATCCCTGACGGACGAAATCTTCACCGTTGGCTCGAACGCTGAGGGTTCCCGGTTCGTCACCGGTCGTCTCTGGGGTGGTTTCGGAGG
>NZ_JAQNCQ010000083.1:0-3155 GCF_028368005.1 Geitlerinema sp. CS-897
CTCTCCCTCTCTCCCCCTCTTCCTTTCTCCCCCTCTCGAAAGCTACAACGAACTCGAATCTAGACTTTCCGCTTCTCCGTCCGTTTGCGGGAGGTGCAAGCCGCACTCTTGCTTGAGGCCGCGAAACCGCGTATCTCGTTCGTGTTCGTCGTCCGCTGTCAAGGGACGGCTCGAATGCCAGTCGCCGACGCTCGTATATCCGAGGTCGAAGTAGGGATGGTACGGTAAATCGTACTTCGTGAGGTATTGGTAAATGTCTTTGGCGTTCCACTGCAAAATGGGATAAATCTTGTAGCGATCGCCCTGCAATCCAACCCGGCTCAGGTTTTGACGGTGTTGAGTTTGGTCGGCTCGCAACCCAGCCAGCCACGCCGTCGCCCCCAACTCCTGTAACGCTCGCTGCATGGGTTCGACTTTGCGAATGGAATCGTAGCGGTTGAGCGATTCGACGTCGTGTTTCTCCCACAGTTTGCCATACAGGGCTTCCATGCGAGCCGGTGACAGTGGCGATTGATAAACCTTGAGATTGAGATTTAAGCGTTCGGAGAGTTGCGCGGCGAAGCGATAGGTTTCGGGGGGAAGATATCCGGTATCGATCCAAATGACAGGAATGTCCGGCTTCACGCGCGTCACCAGATGGAGCATGACGGCGGCCTGAATCCCAAAGCTACTACTCATAACTAAGCCGTCGCCAAAGGTGGTAACAGCCCATTCAACCACTTCTGTCGCAGAAGCGTTCTCGAGTTGTTGGTTAACGGCTTCGAGATCCAAGCCTGTTTTTTCGGGTGTGAAAACGGTCATACAGCGCGATGGTTAGTAGAAAACAGCGTGATTGCGGTACGGACGAGACCTCTAGCATCTATCTGGGGTGCGTGTGGGCGCGTGGAGAAGGAACAAAACACGATCGCGCGTGAGGATCGAGCGCCGATCGCGCACCGTTGACAGGACGGGTACGAGTGTCCTCAGAGGTACGAGAGGTCGAGAAATCTAGACCAGGTTAATTCTACAGCAGTTTACAAACGGTCAAAGACGCGAAAAAATACGGACGACCGAACGTCAAACCTTTAATTTTTCTAAATTGCGGCCCTTTTACAGCGAACAGCGAGCCGCGAACCGAGATCGGTGAAGACAGGTGACAGTTGAGAGTTTTTCCCCATCCCCTCATCTTCGGTTTAACTATATTGCAGTACCAGCGTGGCGTCCATCGCACTGGTGAGGTGCAATCCTGACATCGTACCGCTCGATAGGTAGTATTTCTGCTCGTCAACGCGATGGAGGGTTTCAAAGCCACTTCGCCGCTGCTTGTCGTCGATCGTCCAATACCGCTGCACGATCGACTCGGGGGTAATCCAACCTTCCCCCTCGACGCGCCCGAGTTCGCTGTGTTGGAGAACGAAGGTATACTGACGTTCGCCGCTGTCGAGGCGACCGCGATATTGAAAGGTGATGTCGTCTCGTTCGGTGTTCGGAAAGGTGAGTTTCGTAACCATGCTGTACCAGTTATCTTGACCCCACGCAACGATCGTCCTGCCCGTGACAGAGATCGGCAGGTTGTGACGTTCTAACCAGTTTCCTTCTAAACGCCACCGACCTTGTTCGAGTAGAAACGTATGAGCCACCGCTATCTGATGAGTTATCGTCTGAGTGAACCGACACACTCGCGCGCGTCGGGGGGGATCGAACGAGAATTGTCGATCGCCTGTAGGACGATCGCCGTATTTCCGGGTGGGGGGGGCGTCGTGCCAGTAGACGCCCTACCCGTTCGCTCTAAGAGCATCTTATGGGATTTCGGGGAGGGCAACGAGCGATCGCTCTCCCAAAACGACGGCTCGACTGGCTCCTGTGACAGAGGGTAAATTTCCCGGTAGGTTTAACCCGCGCCAATAGGCTAACACGGCAAAGGCGATCGCTTCTTTGTAATCGGCGTTGACGCCTGCGTCATCGGTCGTTTTTACGGTAACGTTCTCGAGTCGCGCCTGCAATCGCTGTTTGAGATAGCGGTTACGACTCCCGCCGCCACATAAAAACAGGTCGTCGGGAAGTCGGGGTAAAAACCGACTGTAATTGTCGACGATCGCACTGACGGTAAGTTCCGTCAGGGTCGCCAACCAGTCAGCGTCGTTGAGGGCTTCGGCCTCGAGGCGACATCGGTGTAGGAATTCCCGTCCGAAGTGTTCGCGTCCGGTCGATTTGGGGGGCGGTTGTCGGAAAAAGTCGTCTTGTAACCATCGCTCGACGAGGGTGAAGTCTGGATGTCCCGATGCAGCCCACGCCCCATCGCGATCGAAGGTTTGCGCTCCGTCGGTTAAGTCGGAGACGGCGAGATCGAGGAGGACGTTTCCGGGGCCGGTATCCCATCCCCGGACGCGATCGAATTGTCGCAGACATCCGGCGGGGAGATAGGTGACGTTCCCGATTCCACCGAGATTCTGGACGCAGCGATCGCGATCGCGACGGCCGAACAAGCACAGGTCGAGTTTGGATACGAGGGGCGCTCCCTGTCCTCCGACTTCGATATCAGCGGCGCGAAAGTTGCTGACGGTGGGAATTCCCGTGAGGGCGGCTAGGGTCGCTCCCCGTCCGAGTTGCAGGCTATAGCCGAGTTCGCCATCGCGGGGGGGACGGTGAAACACGGTCTGTCCGTGGGAACCGATGATGCGAGCGGGGGGATGGTTTTTCTGGAGGTCGATCGCTGCGTTAGCAAAGGCTTTCGCGATCGCTTCGTCTAACTCCGCCAACGCCGCCATCGAGATTTCGCCACCGCTACAAACGTCTAATATGTGCGATCGTAAGTCCTCGGGATAGGGGTAGGTCTTCGCCGCCAGTACCTTAACCTGTAAATCGACATCGGTTCCCGTCAGTTCTACCAATACCGCATCGATGCCATCGACGGACGTACCGCTGATCGCGCCGATCGCGCGAACGGGTGAAGCATCCTTCGCTATGATGTTTTCTTGAATCTCCGATCGCTCGTCTGTCATTTTTTTACCAAAAATTTGGGTCTAAAGCCTCGCCCTTGCAGGGCGACTTTGCTATGATGTCAGAGAACTGGAACGGTATTTAACCAGTCTAAAAACCGAGCCTCTAATCGAGGCATCCGAACCTTGAAAACTAGAGTTAGCGGGTTCTGTTCGGGAAAGCTCCAACAGGTAAAA
>NZ_JAQNCQ010000084.1:0-26474 GCF_028368005.1 Geitlerinema sp. CS-897
GACGTATATTAACCGACTCATTGGACTTACAGGGAATTAACCTCACTTAATGAATCGTGCCTCCAGAGGACTCGGAATTTTTGTTCCGTCTTTTGCCGTGCCCATTAAGTTGGTCACATGATACCACTAGGCTGCGCTCCTTAACCCCCACCTGAGTCGCGCGAGGTGGAGGAGTGCGTCGCGATCTTGTTCAACGTAGCAAGGCTTGGCCTCGCAACCGAAAGAGTAAGGAGGCGACGCTTTTGATTCAAACTGGCGTCAGTTGAAACAAGAAAACGGAAAAACGAGCTTTTCCCTCTCTCCCTTGCTCCCTTACTCCCTTGCTTCCCGATTAAGGCGCTAATGCGTTACCGCGCAGCAAGCTACCGATGGTTTTGGCGGTGATTTTCATTTGAATCAAGGGATTGGCTGGAACCACCGTTTTGTAGAGATAGCTGTCGAAGGTGAGCTTCTGCACGTCTTTGTCGGCGCACATTTCCACAAACGCTTCGCGAGTTGCGTCGGTACGGTAAAACACCCGTTGCAGTAAATCCAGCACCAGGTACGTCATGCCGTATTGCTTGTCCCACCGCTTGATGTACAGCTTCAGATCCTCTTCCGTAGGCAGTTTTTGACCGCCGTTGGTGGTTTCGACGAGGGTTTCCGCACACATCCGCGCTGATTTAGCCGCGAAGTAAATGCCCTCACCGGAAGATTTGGTGACGGTTCCCGCCGCATCGCCGACGAGTGCCACGCGACCGCGCACGCGACGGGGACGAGGATGTTCGGGGATGGGGTGAGCTTCAACTTTAATGATGCTACCGCCTTCTAAGCGACGGGCTGCACGGGCGCGGATTCCCGCTTGCAGCTTTTTGATTTTCGCTTGGTTGACTTTCATCGTCCCGGTTCCCACGGCCACGTGGTCGTATTTGGGAAACACCCAAGCGTAAAAGTCCGGCGAGACATCGTCCCCGACGTACATTTCGGCTAAGTCTTCGTAATATCCCATTTTGTCTTCCGGCAGACGAATCCGCTCTTGGAAGGCAATGGCGTAGTTGTAGTCTCCTGCGTCGATCGCTTTGGCCACGCGGGAGTTGGCACCATCTGCCCCAATCACCACATCGACTTGTAGGGTTTTGTTTTCTCCCGTCAAGGTGCCGTTTGAGTGGTCGGCGTAGTGGATGACGTAGGGATCGGTGTTGTTATTGGGAATTTCTAATTTGTGAACGGTTCCGTTAATTAAATTGGCGCCGAGTTTGGCGGCGCGATCGCGCATGAAGCCATCGAGGACTTCCCGGCGACACATTCCGATATATTCGTCTTGATTGGGAAGATGAATGTCTACTTCCCGGTTGGACGGGGAGATCATCTTCATGTTGCGGACGCGGCGATCGACGATCTCCGGTGGTAAGTCGAACTCGCTCACCATGCACAGGGGAATTGCCCCCCCGCAGGGTTTGGCATTGTCTAACTTACGCTCGAACAAATAGGTTTCAATACCCGCTTTCGCCAAGGTTTCGGCGGCAGAAGATCCGGCGGGTCCAGACCCGACAACAGCAACCCGAATTCCCAAAGGTCTTCTCCTATACATCGCTTACGGCTATACGGGTGTGAATCGTATCACGGTGTTTTCGCCCTCGGACGGCTCGGCCGCGAAGTTGTGACGCAATGAAACACACTGTAATATTTCGCAACTTTTGCGTTGCAAAAATCGAGGCGCGTATGGGGAATTTTCGGGGGCGATCGCCGATTTTGCGAATCTAGAGAACCCGGATGCTGCCTGGAATTTGTCGGGCGATCGCAAATTGTACTCTTTCGTTTAACGCCCATCAACCAATGTAACGATTTCGTAAGCGATCGTTACCGATCGCAGCAAATCTCCGATGGAACCCCCATTGAGTTGTCAGGAAGGTGTTTTACAGTGAAGACAGTCACCTTTTACAGTGAGCAGTCACCAGTCACCAGTGAAGACAGTTTTCAGGTGACAGTTTCTCCCCCTCTCCCTAGCTCCCCCTTTCCCTTGCTCCCCTTCTCCCAACGATGAATCTTCCTCCCTGGCTCTTTATCGCCGTTGTCACCGTTCTCGTCGCTATCGTCACGAATCGATCGCTCAAGCCTGACGATATGCGCTGGTTCAATCGCCTCCAACGCCCGCCCTGGTTGACGTTTGAAGGGGCGATTCCCCTCATTTGGACGATCGTTTTTATCGGTGGAGCGTGGTCGGCGGTGTTGGTCTGGAACGCCGATCCCGGAAGCCTGCAAACCTGGGTGTTGATGGCGTATTACTTGGTGTTGGAATTGGTGACGCTGTCGTACACCCTGGTCATGTGTCGAACGCGTAGTTTGCGGGTGGGTACGATCCTCGGCGGAACGGGAGCGATTCTCTCAATTCTCTTGGCGATCGCCGTACAGCCTGTTTCTAGCGTTGCGGCGTGGCTGCTGTTTCCCTATATTCTCTGGAGTCCCATCGGCACTTACACCACGTTTGCGATGGTTCGCTACAATCCTAACGACGCCTAAACTCGCCGTTTAAACTGGTTCTCGATATCTCAAACACGTTGAATGATTCCCGAAGTTTCGTCGATCGAACTCGCACAGCTTGCCTCGGGAGATATTCTCTCTCTTCAAGTTTACAAGTTTCGGGGTGCGACGCCCGGTAAAAAAGTCTATTTACAAGCCAATCTTCACGGAGCAGAAATTGTTGGTAATGCGGTCGTCTACCAGTTAATTGAATTTTTGAGCGAACTCAATTCCAGTCAGCTTACTGGTGAAATTTGGCTGGTTCCTGCCTGCAACCCATTGAGTACGAACCAACGCTCTCATCACTTTTCGAGCGGTCGTTACAATCCTTACGACGGTCGAGATTGGAACCGTATTTTTTGGGATTACGAGAAAACGGATGAAGCGATCGCTGAATTTGCCAAAACTCAGGTACATCTCGATCCCGAAACGATTCAGCAAAACTTTCGCGATCGCGTGCTGAGGAAGTTCGCAACGCTGCGTCAGAAAATCGACGCCCCCAGCAGCGTTCCTTACAGCGATCGCTATCGTTATGCTTTACAGTCTCTGTGTCTCGATGCCGACTACGTTATCGATATCCACAGCAGCAGCAACCAATCTTGCGACTATATTTACTGTTTTCAAACCCGAGAAGACAGTGCAAAATATTTTTTGTTGAATTATGGAATCTTACTGAATGAGTATGATGGTAATGCCTTCGATGAAGCATTTTTAAAACCTTGGCTCGCTCTCGAGCGGGAACTGGCTAAACTCGAAAACCCGACGTACTTCGATCTCGAGTCTTGGACGCTCGAACTCGGATCGGGAATGAAAATAGATCCCGATTCTGTTTATCGTGGTGTTCGCGGCATCAAAAATTATTTTGCAGGTAAAAAAATATTAAATATCGCCGGATTTCCACTCGTACAAACCTCGTCTCAAAAGGTCGAGTTTTTTCAGAAAAGCCATCTTAAGAAATACTACGCTCCCCACGGTGGATTCGTGCGATCGCGCGTTGCCCTCGGAACGATCGTGCGATCGCAACAGTTACTTTATCAACTGTTAGTTTTGAATAAATCTGGGGAACGTCCCGAAATCGTAGACGTTTGCGCCGAACGGGGTGGAATCGTGTTCGATTTATCGACGAACCAAGCCGTAAATCAAGGGGAATACGTTCTCGGTTTGTGGGAACGGGAGACTTGAGCAACCCACGGAATCGCGACAATACATCGTCTAAATTGAGTGGAGATCGCCAACGCCGATCGTTGCTATCTGGCAAAATTCATTGCCAAACCACGCTGAAAATCGCTGCCTGTAGCGCCTGCCTCGATTGTCAAGGGAAGTCGGCACTTTTCACTTTTCATACCATCGTTCAAGTCAAGCTCGCTCCTCAAAATACAAGGCCAGAATTATCTGGCTCTTCCGAAGTGACCCTGAAAAAAATCACCGAACTGAATTCCTTACGGAGTAAGGCTTTTCCAAAACTGTATAAAAAGGGAACTCAAATCACGAAATCCCTTTCGAGATATAGGCTACGGGCATTTATCCTGCATACCCAAGTCGGAAGAACCCGTTTTTTTAACGTTCCCACAGACATTCTGAAGGAAGAAAAGGCACATTTCGAGACTGATGACTCACCAATTTAACGTTGCCGTTGGCATCGATGCGCCATCCATTGGCTTCCACTAACTCGACCAGATCGTCATCTGTTGAAACGTACCGTTGCGATCTACCTTCCTCCAGTCGATCGCTGTTGCGAGCTGCATCGACCTCTGACAGCCGCTCGGCTTGAGAATCAAACGGATCTTGCCAATCGATCCAAACCCATTGACCTCGAAAAATATCATCAACAGGATCGGGTGGCAGCCCACCATTTCCCGTCACGACAAAAGAGTTCTCACGAGCGATCGAACAAGCCGAAACAATTTGAGTCGTCGGATCGATGGGATCGCTGCTCAACTGAACTAAAGCCGAACTGGTATCGATTTCCGGCTCGGTAATGGCAACGACACCATCGACTCCCAGTTGAGAACTGGCGGTAATACTACTATCTGGAGATATAAATAAACCTTGGGTGGTAATATCGATATTGCCACCCAAACCTTCAATAGCATTAGCCGTAATGCTGCTACTTTCAAGCAAGGTAAGGGTCTCACTATTGATAGTGATATTGCCACCGTTCCCCATGCCTCCAGCTTCGGCAGCGATAGTTCCACCCTGCTGCAAAATGGTAGCGTTGCTGATATTGAGAAGGATGTTCCCCCCTTCTCCCGAAAGTGTTGAGGTCGTTAGTTCGCTATCGCTGACGACAATCGAATCGGCATTGATTTGTAGCGTACCGCCATTCGCAACCCCGTCGTTGACCGCTTGCACTAGCCCGCCATCGAGAACTCGTACCACGGGAGAATTGATGGTGATGCTACCCGCATTTCCTATCAGAAGCTCTGGAGATGCTCCTGGAAAGAGAAACGGGTTTACCAAAACCACACCCGCACTAATCGTGCTGGGACTAAAATTATTTTCTCCGCTAACGGTCACGGATTCGGAGGCATTCACAGTCACGTTTCCGGCATTTCCCGGCCCGATCGCCTCTGTGGAAACCACAAATCCATCTCGTACTGTCAGCCGCCCCGTGTTGATGGTGAGCTGACCGCCATCGCCACCAGTGCGCGTATTGTTGAAAATAGTACTAGAACTAAACGGCGCACCTATCAGTTCCACAGACTCGCTGGCATTGATGGTGATATCTCCTGCCGATCCAGTCAGTTGGGAGGAAACGACTAGGTTGCCATTGGATGCGTACAAACTGCTGTTATTGCCGATAATCAAACGTTGGGTTGTCAGATCGATATTGCCACCCTCTCCTAAACCAGACGCATTTGAAAAAATGCTCGAAAGCACGAACATCTCGTTAGAAGTCACGACATCGAGGACTACTGAATCAGCAGCATGGATGTGCTGATCGCCGCCGCGACCCTCTCCAAAAGTGGCGGTAACAATGGAACTACCATCTGTCACTTCTAGCTGGCGAGCGGAAATATAAATATCTGCACCGTCACCTGCTTCCCGAGTCCAGCTTCGCAGTACCGATCCGGTGGAAGTATCTGGAATCGTGCCGTTGAGAATCAGGCGATCGCTCAGGTTTACCGTGAGGGTGCCGTCGGGTTGCGCTCCCGAGTGCAGCATCTGCAACCCAGAACCATCGCGGATTTCTAGGGTGCGACCCCGAACCTGGATGAAACTCGTACCCGCACCGTCGGTACTCGCGAACGCTCGGTTTAACAGTTGAATATCCCCAAAACTCGATGTGTCGCTGTAGTCGAGACTCCAGCCAGAGGGGACAGAACGAAGACCCACGTTTCCCGTTTCTACGGCTCCTAATTCGATGCGTCCGTCTGAAACAGCCAGTAGAGCGCCATCTAAGGTGATGCGACCTCCCACTAGGGCTAGGGTGCGATCGGGTTGCACTCGCAATCCCACGTCAGGATTTCCGTCGTTCTCGGAATTGCCAAGTAGTGCGCTGGTGTCGATGGGAATTCCTTCTACACCAATGGCAGCGACTGAAGAGGCAAATTGTAAACCCACAGGAACGCTGACCGTGAGGAGGGAATCGGTTTCAGGGTGAGTTGCGCTGAATTCCACCCCATCGTTGAAGACAATACTGCTCGCCGTCGTGCCGAAAAACGAGCCGCCGATGTCGAGGCGAGCATTTTCTCCAAAGACGATACCGTTGGGATTGAGTAGAAATAGATTCGCCGTTCCGTTGGCTCGAATTAAACCGTCAATGTTGGAAATATTACTCCCCGTCACGCGAGTCAGGATATTTTCAATACTAGCAGCGTTGTTGAAAAAGGCTTCTGTACCTGTCGGAACAGAAAAACTGTCGAAGGAGTGAAATAGATTGTTTCCGGCTTCCGTTCCGCCGTTGAGGGTGGACGTATTGCCCTCGATCGAGACTTGGGAAGGACTAGGGAGCGTACGATCGGGAACAATTTGTCCCAAAGCAGGGGTAACGTTCAGCAACGCGAGCAGTGCTGAACTTCCCAACTTGGCAAATAATCGTAGGTTAAACGATTGGTTGGAAAATCGAACGTTTTTCCAAGGTACGGTTTTTGGCTTGTTCATCGTCCTGTGTTCTGGGTCTAAAAAATATGAAGCGAAAAATCTTTACTAAACTATTATATAGTGAAATTGAATATATTGGAGTTCCTTTGTTTTCGATCTTCCATCCCCACTTTACTTGATTTGCAGTTTTCTTTCCTCGAGCAATTGGTGTAGGCTACTTCAAGGTGTTCGACGTACTTAAACAGACGATTGGTAATAGACTTCTTAGCCAAACATCAAACATTTTGATTGGGATGTTATCCGGATAATAGGGAGGTAGAAAAACAAACAAATATTTTTTCATAAAATATTTGTTTTCATAAAAGCTTGAATTGTCTGAAATAAAGATTCTGAAATAACGATCGTTTTAAGGGCAGATTTCTCAAAATCATTTCGGGACACCTCGAACGATCCGAGCTTATTGATAAAAAATCCCTACTATCGAGAATCAAAAACGAGATTTCAGGAGTTTCAGACATTGGAGTTCGATCCAGAATCAGTTTTCCGAGGTTCCCTTCCATTGTTTCTCAGTTCTTTCTACTCTTGTTGAATTTCCCGATCGAAACATTTGCAAACCTTGTAAAAATTTTCTCCATTCCCAGCTTAACAAAACCACCATAGGTAGAGTTGTTGTGGGTTACTTAAATACCAAATATAGCGTAAGCACTAATACTTACACACTATCGATAGTGCGTTAAGTTTTGCAAAACGCTACCTTTGGATTCGATCTGCCGAATGTGGGATATAGTGGGGTCTAAAATCAAGAATAACGTACGAAATTCTAAAGACTTTGCTATGTATCGATCGGGGTGTATCGCATAGTTTCAGAACTCGCTACATCGAACACCTTATTCAGGTCTGCGTTGTACCGCTTCCCAGGACAGAATGTTACCCACACATATAGCAACCCTAGATGAGTTGTGGGTAGTGCTGCACTCTAATGATGCTGGTCGGGTACAATCCTTGCTGTGGCAAGAATTTAAAAGCCAAAGTAGCATTACTCCTCATTACTACCACAGACTGAACCTCCTTCGACCGTGAGGGGTTGGATTTGTCAAGAAGTGTAATAAGCCATCGCGAACGCCGATCGAACCGCGTATTTTCCTGCATTTTGCTCCAATCTCTCGATATCGTCCGCTGCTCTCCGTTAGATTTTAAAATTTAATGAAAATAATTTGCAATAATTAGAATCGATCGCCTATCATAGTCCTTAATTGATGATAGCTCTCAATAACCAACATCGATCGCTCGGCAAATTGTCGTCCGATCGGTACTCAAAGCCAGGCAATTACGTCTTCTCAGCCAAGCGGCATCTCGGGCGATCGCTCTCACGTTATTGCAGATTATTCTAAATAACTGCTCGACATCCGAGCGATCGTCTCAGACGTACCCTTGTTGTCGGTGAAACCGGGTGGGAGGGAGACAGACCGACCGTCCTTCGACCTCCTTCCTTTTTTCTGCGAGACGGCTAATCCTTGGGAATCAGGGACTGTTCCACAATGAAGTTGGCGAACATCTGAGCTTTCAGTCGCGAACCGGCTTCCGTCACGTGAACGCCATCGCTGAAATACTGCTCCTGTCTCGGGAACGTCGCCGCAAAATCAAACAAACTGACGTTGCGACTTTGAGCGATATCTTTTAAAACTTGATTGTGTTCGCCGATGGCGATTTGATATTCCTGAGACGCCGCCCGAATATCGAGTTCGGGATTGGGAAACAACGCCATCGTCGCCAACATCACCTTAATACTACGAGATTGGGCGATCGCCACGATATTTTCAATATTGCGCTGATAGTAAATCGGAGGATTCGCCTGCAAAATCTCCCGAACCGTCATCTCCTCGAATTCGTCTGTCGGATAAGTTCCCGCTTCCAACTGGTCGTGAAACTCGTCGGCGATATAACTTTTGGGCGAACTGTTAATCGTATTGTAGGAAGTATGCGGTTCCATCCAACCCGATAAAATCGCCACGATGCGATACAGCGTACTGTACTCCAACCATCCCGGCATATAAACCCGTTCGATCATCGGCGCCGCTCGTCCCGAATTATCACCCTTGTACGACTCCGGTTCCACGACGCGGGGCTTAAAGTCGTTGTATCCCGAATACAGGATAATCATATCTGGGTCGAGATCGAGCGATCGCAACTGGAAATCGATTAAAAAGTTCCAGCTTTCCCACCCCGGAACCCCAGCGTTGACGACGTTAACGTTCGTATATCCCCGTTCTTGAAGTTCCTTTTCCAGCAAGTCGGGATAGGACAGTCGATAATCGTCAACCCGCGTCGTGTAGGTGGTCGAACCGCCGATACAGACGATGCGAAACTCCCCCTCTGGCTTCGGTTGTACGAGTTCTTCGCCGCGATAGCCGAGGGCGTTATGTCGGTTTTCGTCGTCTTCGTAATTCGGCGTTAACGTATATCCCAAATAACGATGGTGGGAAATTTGCGGGTCGCCCCCCACTTTCCCCTGACGACTGGCTTTTTCGAGTTGTCGCAACGAGGCGAAGGTCGTAAAGTCGTCGTCGGTGGCGAAGTGAAATAAATACGCTCGCGCACCGAGTTCTAGGAAAATTAGAGTAAAGAAGGCGGAAACCCCAGCCAAAATCAGATTGGGGAGAAACGAGCCTTTGTGTTTTTGGGTGGGTTTTTTATCGGTCACGACAGTTCGAGAAATAGCGTTCGATCGAGCGACATTTTCGCGTTTCGGAGTTTGATTGAAACAGACAGTTTAGGATTTCCGTACTACGAAACCGTCCATATATAACGAGTCGATGCCGCTTTTTCCAAAGGATTTAAGGGCGTTTTCCGGGGTGTTGACCATCGGTTCGCCCCGCAGGTTAAAACTGGTGTTGAGCAACACCGGAACCCCCGTCGCCTCCTCGAACAGTTCCAAGACGCGATGGTACAGCGGGTTCCAATCCGATCGCACCGTTTGCACCCGTCCCGTTCCCCCGTGAGACACCGCCGGAATCCGATCTTGTTTCGAGGAGCGAATCGGCTGCACCATCAGCATATATCGCAGCGGATAGTGGGGTTCCGGGTCTTCGACGCCCTCGAAATATTCCACCGCCCGATTTTCCAACACCACCGGGGCGAAGGGGCGAAAGGGTTCGCGGAATTTGATTTTCCGGTTGACGATATCTTTCATTTCCGGCCGTCGGGGATCGGCGAGGATCGATCGATTCCCCAACGCCCGCGGCCCCCACTCGAAGCGGTCTTGGAACAGCGACACCACTTTCCCCGCCAGTAAGTCATCGACCATCATGGTGGCGATTTTGTCGCGATCGCTCACGTCTTGATAGGCGAATCCCGTATTGTGAATCGCACTGCGGGCGGTATCGGCGGTATGATGCTGTCCCCAGTAGGCGTGTTCCATCACGAAGCGGCGAGGGTTCCCCAGCAGTACGTGATAGACGTACAACGCCGCCCCCAACGCGCCTCCAGAGTCTCCCGCCGCTGGTTGGACGTACACGCGATCGAACGGCGTTTCGCGCAAAATCCGTCCGTTAGCCACGGAGTTCAACGCCACGCCTCCCGCCATACAGAGATTTTTACATCCCGTCACCTCGTAAGCGTGGTTGGCCATTTTCAACAGGGTTTCTTCCGTCACCCGTTGGATGCTGGCGGCGATGTCCGCGTAATACTGGTTTTGACGGGCGAGGTTGTCGTCCCACTGGGGAACGGATTTGTCCGGGTGCGTGGTGAGGGTGTAGAAATCCGATTCCGGGGTGCGCGGTTTCCCGAAGTGTCGCACGAACCGATCGCTAAAGGTGCGGGTGGTGGAATGGTGGAAGGTGAAATAGTCGAGATTGAGGTTGAAGCTTCCATCGTCCCGCAGATCGAAAATGTCGTAAATTTTATCGACGTACCGGGGTTCGCCGTAGGGCGCCATCCCCATGACTTTGTATTCCCCTTCGTTGACGCGGAAGCCTAGAAAGGCGGTAAACGCGGAGTATAACAGCCCCAGGGAATTGGGAAATTTGATTTCTCGGAACAAGTCGATACTGTTGCTGCGCTGGCTGGCGTCGGCGTCGTTTTCCCAAAACGCCGTTCCGCGTCCCAAACTGGCGGTCGTCCATTCGCCCACCCCGTCTACGGTGAGGATTGCGGCGTCGTCGTAGGGGGAACAGAAGAAGGCGCTGGCGGCGTGGGACAGGTGATGTTCGACGAATAAGAGTTTTTCGGTAGGAAGGTCGAGTTTGTCGAGAATCGTACCTTTGACCCAGAGTTTTTCGTTCAACCAGGCGATCGAAGCTTCGCGGAAGGTTCCCCAGGATTTGGGAAAGGTACTTAACGCCGTCATCAAAATCCGCTCGAATTTAAGCAGGGGTTTTTCGTAGAAGACGACGTAATCGAGGTCTTGGGGTTTTATACCCGCCTGTTGCAAGCAAAAATCGATCGCGTGGTGGGGGAAGCCGTTGTCGTGTTTGATGCGGCTGAAGCGTTCTTCTTCGGCGGCGGCGACGAGTACGCCATTTTCAATTAACGCGGCGGCGGAATCGTGATAGTAGCAAGAAATACCGAGGACGTACATACTTTAGAAACTGAAAGGAAGGGGGTCGAAAGAGGGTGAATTCTAGTTTTGGAAGGGTGCATCTCAATGGATGTAAAAATATGAATTCGAGGTAGGTTAGGTGGGACGATAGCGAACCTAACAACAGCTCAATTCATTGCAGAGACTTCGATCTGATAAATTTCCGTTTTTGAGATGTACCCGTTTTGGAAGCTCTATATAGGGTGAGTAATGACCACAAATTGCTCCGTTTTGGGAGTTAGAAATTAACCCAAAAGTGACGTGACGTTCAAACGTTGTTTTTGTGAGTTGGTTTGGGGCGGTGGGCGATGCCCACCCTACGACTCAACTAAGCTCTACGACTCAACTAATCCCGTTAAAACTGATATTTAGAATCGCGAAGTTTGAGGTCTCGTGTTTGTCGATCGAGCCACAAACTTGTATTTTGATGGGGTTTGCGTCCGAGGGGATCGAGCAACAGTTGAGTAACGATCGCAAAAGGAGCGAAAATAATAAAGTAAAAGATCGTTAAGACAAAACGGGCGATAAAATTGCCCATGAAATGCCCGAATGCCTTCCATATTTTCCACGTACGTTTGAGAAGATTCACGCTCGATCGAGTCCTCACTTGACAACAACGACTTCAAACAATGAAGGGAATTAGAACAAGGTATAGATAAAAGGTGCCAAACCGGAAGCTGAGGCGAACACGAGGAACAATCCGAAAATGAGAAGTAACGTCACCATCGGGATCAGCCACCACAGGCGACGTTCCCATAAAAACGCCAGCATTTCGCGGGCGACATCGACGTTAACGGACATTCGGCGTAAAAAACGCAGCATTCCTCTCTCCTGAATGGGTATGTCGGTTTTGAAAATCGTGGGGTTTGACGATTGAATCCGACTTTTAGAAAGATTTAACCATTCACTTTAACATATTGCAAATGGGTTTTTGTGGGCGATCGCGCAACGGCACTCTTTCCGCTCGAGACTCCTTACTCAATATTCATCTGAATTTCCTAAAAACAGTCAATTCCATAAATTACTACTCAGTAATCTCGAGTGGGGAACTATACCTCTCGGGTACTGTTTCAGAAAAAGGTAACGAGACGGTAACGACGACACAAAATCCTAGCAGGATGTTGTGGACGAGGATTGTCGCCGTCCCGATTCCGTCAGGTGCGATCGCTCTAACCCTTAAGGATCGACCACGAACGTCAACACCGTTTCGTCAATGCCCTTCAAATGCAGCGGCCGAAACTTCACAATGTCCGCGTCGTCCAAATAATCCGCCACCGCCGCCGACACGAGAATGCGGCCGGGATCGGCGGCTTCCTGCAAGCGCGAGGCAATGTTGACACTCGGCCCGATGGCCGTATAGTCGGCGCGATCGCGTCCGCCAAACATCCCCACCACAGCAGTACCCTGATGAATCCCGCAGCGAAACTGCACCGGAGACAGACCCTGCGCCGTCCACTCTTCGTTGAGGCGATCGAGTTCCCGATACATATTGCGCGAGGCGACGATCGCCCGTTCGACTTGTTCGTGGGGTTTCATCTCCTCGGGTGCGCCGAAAATCGCCATCACCGCATCGCCGACGAACTTATCCACCGTTCCCCCCGCCTCGAAAATCGCTTGCGTCATCTGGGCCAGATACTGGTTGAGAACCTGCGCCACCCGTTTCGATCGCAGCGTGTTCGCCAACTGCGTAAACCCGACGATATCCGTAAACACCACCGTCACCAACCGGGGTTCGGGACTCAAATCTAACTGTAAATCGCCTTTGGCTGCCTTCTCCACCAGCGACGGCGGTAAAAACCGCTTCAAGACCGATTCCGTTAAATAGGCATTTAACTGGGCGATTTGCCGTTCCCGTTGCTTGAGGGCTAACAAATTTCGCACCTGGGCCAGTAACTCGCGATCGTTGAACGGTTTCGACAAATAGGCATCCGCCCCTTGTTCGACGCTTTCGAGGCGAGTTTCCTCGTTGGCTTTCGCCGTCAACAACACGATGGGAACCCCCTGTAAATTCGGGTCTCGCCGCACCGCCGCGATTAAATCCAACCCCGACACCAAGGGCATCATCAAATCAGTGACGATCGCGTCGGGACAGTGACGCCGCGCCAATTCCAACCCTTCGGCCCCATTACGTCCCAGCAACACGCCGTATCCAGCCCGTTTTAACACGTCCGCCACGTACACCCGCAAATCGTGGTTGTCTTCGACAAACAACACGGTCAGAGAAGGGGTGGGAGAGGTCAGAAGCGGATTCGTCAGATGTTGTAGGGGCGATGCGACCGAAGCCGCTTCAGACGTTATCGCATCGGCGTCTACAGTAGCGGCCGACATCCCGTCTTGAGAGAGTTCTCTGGCGAGACTTTTCGCTGGCGTTTCGATCTCCGCGTCGAGATCTGCCAGTTCGATGGCGATGCGATTGGCTTCCGCCGACACCATGCGATCGCCGAGTTCCAGTTCGGTCGATCGCTCGAGAACCCGTTCGGGATCGAGGTGAGATTCTCCCACGGGTAACCATACGGTGAAGGTACTGCCGCGATCGATCTCAGAATCGACTGCAATCTCGCCGCCGTGGAGTTCCACCAATTCCTTCACCAACGCCAACCCCAAACCGCTGCCCTCGTAAGAGCGGCTGACCGACCCTTCGGCTTGATAGAAGCGATCGAACAAATGGGGCAGGCGAGCGGGATCGATGCCGATTCCCGTATCCCGCACTTGCAACGCACAGCGATCGCCGATCGCTCGCACGGAAACCTCGATTTCACCTCCCATCGGTGTAAACTTCATCGCGTTCGAGAGCAGGTTGTAGAGAACCTTATCGAACTTGTCGAGATCGAGATACAGCGGCGGACAGGGTTCGAGGGTGTCGCGCAGGTGCAATCCTTTTTTTTCACAGTAGGGACGAAAGGAATCGAGAATGTGGCCGATAAAGGCAGTGAAATCGCAAGAGCGAAACGACGGCTGCATTCGTCGGGCGTCGAGACGCTGGATATCGAGGAGTTGGTTGACCAACCGCAGCAAGCGGCGACTGTTTCGCAGGGCAATTTCAGCGCGTTCTGGAGGAAGGGGTTCCTGTCCGGCCACGGCCGCTTCGAGAGGCCCCATCATCAAAGTTAAGGGCGTGCGGAATTCGTGAGAAACGTTTTGGAAAAACTCGGTTTTTTGGCGATCGAGTTCTAACAATCGTTCGGCTTGTTGGCGGGTTTTTTGATACAACCGCGCCTGTTGTACGGCGATGGCCGCTTGAGCGGCGACCGCTTGCGCCAGAGAGAGTTCTTGAGGCTGCCAAGAGCGCGATCGATGGTTTTGTCGCAGGGAAATACTTCCGATAATCTGTCCGTCGGCCACGAGCGGAACCACCAGTAACGCTTTCGCGTGTAGGTGAAAGGCGCGATCGACCCGGTTTAAGGCTGGCTCTGCGTCCAAATCGGAAATCACCACCGGTTCTCGGGTTTCGAGAAGTTGTTGGAGAACCGGGTTTCGGGCGATGGGAACCACCGATTGAGGCAAACCCCCGGCCGGTTCTATCTCGTCTGGCTCGAGGGTGTAGAGTCCCACACATTGAACGAACTCGTCCTGTTCGCTCCACAGGGACAGGGCGCACCCGTCGGCGTCGAGCGCTTTTCCGAGTTGTTCGGTGATGGCGGCGAAGATGTCGGGGGGGTTGAGGCTCGAGCGAATCGTCGTGGTGATGGCGTTGATGAGCCGTTCCCGCTGGGCTAACGCCTGCATTTGTTCGTAGGTTTGAGCTTGAGCCAGCGTCAGGGCTGCTTGTTCGGCCACCATGACCACCAATTGCACTTCGTCGTCTTGCCAATGACGGATTTTGCCGCACTGGTGCAAGGCGAGAACGGCGACTAGGAAAATTTCGCCGGGGCGATCGTAAGATTGGGCGCTCAGGGGAACGACCAGGCTCGAACGGATGTTCGCTCGGCGATACGTTTCGGCCAGATCGGGATCGGCGGCGATGCGATCGTCGGCGGCTGCGTCGGAAATTACGGCGATTTCGTCAGTTTCCCAGAGGGTGTGGGCGAGAACGGGATCGAGGGAGCCGTCGGCGTCTTTGAGGTCGGGGGAGAGGGAGGAACCGGCATAACCGAACCATTCAGACGCCATGACGCCGTCTTGAACCGACCGCAAAATACAGCAACTGACCTCGAACATTTGACCCATCGTTTCGACGATGGTTTGTAAGATTTCGCGGTAGTGGGTGCGCGATCGAATCGTGTTGGTAACGGCGTTGAGGAGAGATTCTTGGCGCAGGGTGCGACAGAGTTGTTCGGTTCGCGCCTTCAAGACGTTATGGGTATCGACGGCTTGACGGACGACGGTGCGGAGTTCGTCGACGTTCCAAGGTTTCGTAACGTACTTGAAGACTTTACCGCTGTTGATGGCTTCGACGAGATCTTCGACGTCGGTATAAGCGGTCAGGATGATACGGATCGCGTCGGGGTATTGGGTCGCAGTCAGACTGAGAAACTCCGTCCCGCTCATTTTCGGCATTCGCTGGTCGGACACGATGACGGCAATGTCGCCGTCTCGCGCTAAACAGTCGAGGGCGTCTTGCCCGCTCGTCGCCCGTATGACTGTGTAGAGAGGGTGTAATACGCGCTCGAGCAGGTCTAGGTTGTCGGGTTCGTCATCGACCACCAAGATTTTTGGCTTGCTGTTGTCTCGAGCTGTCATTCACTTATAAGATCTCAAGAGGCTCCCGTCACCGTCAGGGAGAGTGTCGAGGGGCAGAGTGCCGCATGGTGACTGCCGGATCTCAACGCTCGTCGCTCCCTCATCCGATTATAGAGTCGCCAGCAAAACCCACGATTTAAATCGTAGAACGTGGCGTTGAAACTTTTCAACTCCGTCACCGCCTGTTTTTCTCTTATGCTTGAAATCCTAGCTCGACACTCTCAGCGTCTTTTGAGGCTTGGAGTGTCAAACTATAGAGAATCGTAACAGCGTTTTTCAAAGAGTTGTGCGGTGGAGTTTCGCGACGCCGATCCCCCACTCGATCTCGAAGGAGCGATACCTTTCGTGAATTCCAGTTCCCCTAGCTTTCCCACCTCCTCGGTCTCGAGAGAGGCATCCGTTTCGTTTCCGAGAGCAGACGAAACGGAACCTTTGCCCGCTTGCAGGGTTCGTCCGGCGACGGCTCTGGATTTGCGGGAGGTATCGGATATTCTAGCTCGGAGTTTTCATAGCGATCGCGGTTGGAACGGTTGGCTGTATCCGTTGCTTCGCTTGGGAATTTACGAGGATTTGCGACATCGCCTTCGCGAACCGAGTCCCCCTTATTTGTGTTTGGTGGCCGCTTGGGTCTCGCCGACCGACCGGCAACGGACTGAAGAGTTAGCCGGAACGGTGGAGCTGAGTTTGAAAACACAGCCGACGGCGTCTCTCGATTGGATGCAGTATCCTTATGTTTCTAATTTGGCGGTGGAGATCGCGTCGCGACGGCGCGGCATTGCCAAGCGACTGCTCGAAACTTGCGAGCGACAGGCGATCGAATGGGGATTTTTAGATATTTACTTGCACGTTTTGGAAGATAACGCCCGAGCGCGATCGCTTTACGACAAGTTAGGTTATCGCGTGCGACGAGTCGAATCGACGTTAGGATCGATGTGGTTCGGACAACCTCGCCGTCTTTTTCTTCATAAGCGGTTGTCGCGGCGATCGCCCGTTTAGTGTCGCGACACAGCAATCGACACCTGGAATCGGGCGATCGACATCAATACCTTCTCGATTTCCTTCAAAGTATGAAGAAATGCTAAGAAACTCCCCCTTCAATCTAAAAAAAATATAAATATAAAGATCCGATGAAGTAATTTCGACAAAAGCCTTCGATATACCAGATTATCGATCGCCTAATTTAAAGAAACGGCAAATTTTTCGGGAAAGACTTACATTCGTTCCGATTTCGAGTCCACAATCGAGATCGATCGAGGATAATAGACATGAGATCGAGCCGAGTATTCAAGCGAAGCAGCACCGCTCGAAGGTTATTCTAGCGTTAGCGCTCTGGAGATCGATTTGAATACACTCTTGAAGTCGAGCGAATTCACCGCTTATAATCAAGATGATTTGTGTGCATCTATGGTTTTCCCGAGTAAGTCCGGCTATGGGTAGCCGATCGACAACTTACGGAGTACTCCATCTTTTTGAGAGCTACTGACATGTCCCGACTCAGCCTTGTTAAGTCTTCACAGCCCGCCGAGCTACTTTCGCAGCTTAACAGCGGTCAGTTGCTCGTTGTCGATAGCCGTCGCCGCAACGGTCTGATCGTTTACAAACGCTACCACGCCGAATTTGCCGGTCCGGGAGCGGCTGTTGGGGGGTTCTTTGACGTTGGAACGCAGCGGACGATTCCAGTCGGAGATCTAGCGCTCATCGCCCCAGAAAAATACGAACAGCGTCAAAAGGCTTACTCGATTCGCCGTCACTGGATTCGACTCACCGAGCAACTGACGGAAAACCCCGTACCGTTGCAACGTGCGAAAATGTTGTTAGCTCAGTTCGAGCATTACTTCGATACCGAGACTGTCGATTCGCTACCCGACGATGCTTTAGCCAACCTCGTCGGAGTTTTACCCAGTACGATTCGTATGGTGCGTCGCCCTAAAGCCGTCAGGCAGAGGCAACTGGTTAGCGTTGGATAGTTTCCCTCCCAACAACCGTCATATCGATTAAATCAGCTTCGATCGGCCTTAACAAAAATCTAAAGAAAATCTTTTGCCTCCCAAACAGTGTTGGGATGTTTTTTGCTGTTTGGGGTCACAAAGCCTTCTTGTATTCCATTAAGGTAGGCTTCAAGAAGTCTCCACCACAGAGACACAGAGGACACAGAGAGGGAGTTGTTAGGTTGGGCAAAACCAGTATTTGAGATTTGGATTCCGTATCAATTATCCCAACGCTTCGTCGAACGTCGTTGAGTCCGATCTTAGTCGAGGACTCAAGGGTTAACGGGCTGTAAGTCTTACCCCGTCTGCGTTATCAACTCTTTTTTACCCTTACAGAAACAGGTCGACGATCTCGCGTTGAAGTACAGATCGCACTTTACCGAACAGTTGGCTGTACCGATACGGCGGCGAAGAGTTTGCGCGTCTGGTCGGCAATCTCGACGAGGCCGACGCGCTCGAATATGCCGAAACCCTCTGTCGCGCTGTGGCTGATACTGCCATCGACCTACCCGACGGCGATCGCCTATCCGTAACCATTGGGATCGGCAGTACGATCGCCCAAGAGGACTCTTCCATCAGTGCCTCGAAATTCATCGATCGGGGCGATCTCACCCTGTATCGCACCAAAGCGAGCGATCGAAACTGTGTTCGCCTCACCCGAAGCGTATCCTCAACTCGAGACCTCTGGTCTCGTTAAGACTAAAGTTAAAATCGAGAGGGGACGGTTCCCCAACCCGGAACCTTGTCCGCTGCACTCAAGGTAAACGCTGCCAGTTCTTCGAGTTCCTCGCGAGACAGCCAGCTTTCGGGAACTTCCCGACACCAAACCGTCGGTTCCGAACCGTCGTAGGTCATCGGAAAGCGCATATACTCGACAAACCCGGAAATATTGTCTCGAGGGGGCGTCGCGCCTGCCAAGTCTTCTAGTGTTAAAGATACTGGGGGAAACGGCAGCGTCAACCCGTTAGAGTGACAGTAGGCGCAGTTTTCCATAAACAGCTCGCGTCCTCGGGTGAGGGCTTCCCCCGTAAATTCTCGCGTGTTACCGCTGTCGTCGAGTTTCACCGCTGCCGGCCCCTCGGAAACTAAGTAGCGTTTCACGTCGCGATCGACCGCCCCCGCGCGAGCTGGGGTCGCTAGGACAACGAGGCTGCTACAAAGCAACGCGATCGCGAACAGGCGACGGAGAAACCCCATCGTCGCGATCGCGGCTGTCGGCAATCGAAAAGACATACTCTAAAGTGTAAATTTTTATGACTTAATATCGGCTCCCGGTGTCCGAACGCGAACACCGGGACAGTTCTCTCGAGGCAACCGGTTCTAGTTATAAACCTTGCCGCCCCCCCACATCACACCGCGCAGCTTCGGCTGAATCAAGATGTGACCGGCGATATCGAACAAGTCTTCTTCCGTCAGGTTTCTCATTTCGGGGAAAATATCCGCACTCGAGGTGGCCGGGTGCAGTTCCGAAATATCAGTTTCGCCGTCGTAGGTGGTGGGATGTTCCATGTAATCCACCAGTGCTTCGACGTTGTCGCGACGGGGCGTAGCCAAGGCCAAATCGTCCAGTCCCAGCTTCACGTTGGGGTTGGTTTTGGTAATTCCTTGGGGGTGACACTGAGCGCAGATATCACCGAAAAGGCGCTGACCGCGGGTAGCTTGCTCGAGGGAGAGCGTTACGGTATCGCCCTGTGCGTTCAAGGGAACCGTACGCGTTTCAGCGTCGAGGTCTAAGGCCGCCGCGCTATTGACAAATATTTGAAACGCAAAGAACACTGTGGCTACTGCTAGCCCAAAAACTCTTTTTAGCATAGTTTTCCTCTAAAACTTGTTGACTTATCCCACGGCAGATCCGTGGGACGCCCGACATTTCGAGCATTTTGTCAATATGAATATCATGCCAGAGTCCGGCAACTTTGGCGCGTCGGTTTTAGGGATTTGTCACGGTGGAGGGAAAGTCGATTTCCGAAGTCTGGACGTGGCTGAGGTGGCCGCCCAAGGATTCGGGAGGGGTCGAGTGCAGGCGAACGAGTTGGGCTAGGGTGTTTTTGAGTTGCGGTCGAGGCACGATCGCATCGACAAAGCCGTGGGTTAGTAAGTCTTCAGCGCTTTGGAAGTTTTCCGGTAGCTTCTGGCGCAAAGTTTGTTCGATGACGCGGCGTCCGGCAAAGCCGATAGTGGCTTTCGGTTCGGCGAGAATGATGTCACCGAGCATGGCAAAACTGGCGGTGACGCCGCCGGTGGTGGGGTGCGTCAACACGGGAACGTAGAGCAAGCGAGCTGCTCGGTGGCGTTGCAGGGCCCCCGAAATTTTCGCCATCTGCATCAAGCTCAGCATCCCTTCTTGCATCCGAGCGCCGCCAGAGGCGCAGACGATGACCACGGGACGGCGTTCTTGGGTTCCCCGTTCGACGAGGCGAGCGAGTTTTTCCCCGACGACCGACCCCATGCTCCCCCCCATAAAGCGAAAGTCCATCACGCCGAGGGCAACGGGGCAACCGTCAATTTGTCCCAAGCCGGTTTGTACGGCGTCGTTGAGTTGGGTTTTGCTTTGGTAGTCGCTGATGCGATCGCGGTAGGCTTTGCGATCGCGGAACCCGAGAGGATCGGTCGGACGCAGATGTTCGTCGAGGGGCTGCCAGGTGTCGCGATCGATCAGTTGCTGGATGCGCTCCTCGCTAAAGATCCGAATGTGGTGTTCGCATTCGGGACAGACCATCTGGTTCGCACGCAAGTCTTTTGTATAGGTTAAAACGCCACAGGACTCGCACTTGGTCCATAGTCCTTCAGCGATTTCGCGTTCCTGCGGTTTTTGACCCATTGAGTTTAATTTGCGCCGATCTGCAAACCAATCGAATAGAGACATGAAGTTTCTCGGGATCTTTAACGAATCTTCGCGATCTTAAAAAAGTACGATCTTAGATACAGATCGCATCGTATCAAATTCCGGTCTCGAAAGCATCCGAACTGTGTCAGATCGCAATCTGGGAGTCCCTCGCGATCGCCCGAGCCAGAGCTGCGATACGTTAACGATAGACCTCCTGCATCAATTTCTGAGTCCACCCCAATCTTCTCCTTCGCACGGGGAGGGAGCGAGTCTCTCCCTTTAACAAGGGGGGATTAAGGGGGAGGATTTTGATTCGTGCAAGAGGTCTAATGCAGAAAAACGGTCTTGTTTGGGTGAATACGATGAAGAGTGACACGATATTATTAACCATCGAGCGCTTGAAACGCGCTACGACCCCGATCGCGATCGCGACAGTGCTGTCGGGTAGCCTGACCGCACTTCCTGCCTCTGCCAACGTCAGACTGCAACTCGATCCGCGTTTGGCTGAAGCTGAAATTTCTCCGATGGATCTCAATCGGGCGAAAAACTACGCCCGTCAAGCGGCCGAGCAAGCTAACGGCGGCTTGGGAGAATACCGAGCAGAACCCGCGATGCACGGTCCTTCTGCTGACGCTCCCTACGAAATCAATGCAGATGGCACGATTACGTTTACGTTCTTAGGGCGGGCCCCGGAATCTCAAACCTACACGGTCGAAAGTGTCGTCACTGTCGATCCCGATACTTGGGCGATAGACCTCGAATACAACGGCCCGATTCGGGAGTAACGGAGCCGAGGAGCTTCTTCAGGGGAGCAGGGGAGAGGGGGAGCAGGGGAGAGGGGGAGAAACTGTCAACTCTCAACTGTCCTCACTGGTGACGGGTGACTGGTGACTGTCTTCACTGTTTTCCTCGGTTAGCTGCCCAAGCTCGGAAAAAATAGGTCGAGATAGCTCTGAACGATCGCCTCTCCCCAGAGAGCTGCCACTGCACCGCCGAGAGCTAAAAACGGACCGAAAGGCATCGGTTGCGATCGCCGCAGCCAACCCAAGGCGATCGCAGCTCCTCCAACGAACGCCCCGATAGCACAGCCGAGAAACCCACCCACGAGCATGAGTTTCCAACCCAGCCACGCCCCGATGGCCGCCGTGAGTTTAGCATCTCCGGCGCCCATCGCTTCTTTGTTTAAGGCAACGGATGCCACGAGGCGAATTCCATCGACGAGCCAAATTCCCACGACTGCGCCGATAACTCCCGCCATCAAACCTTCGATCGCCGCGCCGTTTTGCCATCCCAACGCAGTTTGAAACGTCAACCCCAATACAACCCCCAGTTGGGTAATCGGATTGGGAAGGGTCATCGTATCGAAGTCGATGAGGGATAACACGATCGATCCTGTAAAAAATAGCCAGTATCCTAGAGTCGTCAGAGACAGCCCGTACAACCCAAAGACGAGAACGAACAACAGCCCCGTCGCCGCTTCGACGAGGGGATAGCGAGGGGAAATGGGGGCGCGACAGTGGGCGCAACGTCCTCGCAGCCACAACCAACCAAAGACAGGAACGTTTTCGCGTCGTCGCAGTCGATGACCGCAGTGCGGACATCTCGATGGCGGCCACAGCAGCGACAGTCCGGCGGGAAGGCGATACACCACCACGTTAGCGAAACTCCCAACGGACGCACCGAGGGCGAAAACGATGAGATAAGTCGGAAGGGTCAGCCAAAATTGGGAGGACATTATTTACAGCGAGCGGCGAACAGCGATGACAGCGAGTCGTTAACCGTTTTACCCTCTTACCTTATTCTTGTTCTTGTTTTCTTTTAACATCATCACATTATTCGAGCGTCTCATCACCGGGTCGATCGCGCAGTTAAGCTAGATGGAAGAATTTATACTGACGATGGCACTCGAGCGGTGAAAGAACGAGTGTTGCGCGATCGAGACCGAACGCCATTACGGGAAGAGGTGGATGGTATGGCAAACGAAGAACATTTGGAGCGACTGCGAGCTGGGATCGAGATTTGGAATAACTGGCGTCGCGCCCATCCCGAGGTTCGGGCAAATTTGTTTCGTGCCGATCTGCAAGGGTGGGATTTGTCGCGAGCGAACTTGCGCCACGTCGATCTGCGGCGGGCGAATTTAGCGGAGGCGACGTTGAGAGCCAGCGATCTGTCGGAATCTTATCTGATCGGGGCAAATTTACACGGCTGCGATCTGACGGGGGCGACGCTGCGGGGGGCTTTGTTACGAGAAGTCGATCTCAGCGACGCGAATTTGAGCGAAGCCGATTTGAGCGAGGCGTATCTGAGCGAGGCTGACCTCAGCCGCAGTAAAATTTTGCATACGAAGCTCGATCGCACGCGGTTAACGGGGGCTTGTGTGGAAGATTGGTCGCTCGATCGCCCGGCCTGTTTGAATTTTGCGATCTGCGAGTATGTCTATCTCAAGCAAAACCGCCAAGACTGTCGCCCTCGTTTGGGCAGTTTCGCACCGGGAGAACTGACGCAACTGTTTCAAAAGATGTACGCCACCATCGAGTTGATGTTCTCGAAGGGCATTGAGTGGGCAGGGTTACTCGAGGCGATCGAAACGGTGCGATCGCAAAAAAATCTCGAAAATTTAGCGATTTTTGGGCTTGAAGAAAGTGAAAACGGATCGCTACTCGTTCAGCTCAAAATCCCCCCTCAATCTGATAAGTTAGATATCAAAAAATTAGTGATGGATGCGTATGCAACGGCAGTTCGTAAAATCGATCTGCAATATCAAACAGAACGACCTGAAATCGATCGACGAGACATTGAACTTTATCGAAATCGCAATGCCAGCATTTTAGATATTATTAAGTTTTTGGCAAGTCGTTCGATCTAAAATATTCAGTTTGAATATTATATGGCAACCCTAAATCAGTTGTTTAACAAAATTGGGACAAAAAGGGAACAGCGGATCTGGGAATCGGATTTTTTCTGGTGTTTTAATTTTTGACGACTCATTTGGGACTGCTATACTATCGATTTGGGGTCTTCTGGGTTTAAGGTAATAAGCTAATTTTATGATAAGTAAAACCCTTAATGTAGGGGCGTCATGGCAACGCGCCAACGCCCAATTTCGCATTCAAAATAACAAATTACACCGCAATTCCCGAAGACCCTCGATTTGTAAAGAACGCCCTTCAAAAACTTAGATCGATCGGACACAAGTCTGAGTTCGACTTTAGAGGGGGACAGAATCAGGAGCTTTATAAACTTTCAATTGGCTCGACGCCAGCCATGTCGAGAATTTCGGGAATCAAATGTTCGCTACGAATGGCCATCATGTGGACGCCGTGGCAGAGATCTCGGGCTAAACGGACTTGTTCGGCAGCGATGGCCATCCCTTCGCGCAAGGGATCGGAGGCGCGGTCAAGGCGATCGATAATCTCCTGAGAAATTTGAACTCCCGGTACTTTCTTGTTGAGGAACTGGGCGTTTTTTGCCGATTTGATTAGAAAAATTCCTGCCAAAATTGGCTTGTTGTAAGCTGAAGCGATTTGAGTCACGAATTTGTCGAGGCGATCGAAATCCGAAATGAGCTGACTTTGAAAAAACTGCGCTCCGGCTTCAATTTTCTTCTCGAAGCGACGCTGCAACCCCGACCAACTCTTGGATTGAGGATCGACCGCCGCGCCGGGGAACAAGTCCGTTTTCCCGTCCGTAAGGGGTTTGTCGTTGAAGTCGATGCCCCGATTGAGCTTGTGAATAAGCCGTAACAAGCGCACTGACTCCATGTCGAAGACGCTTTTCGCACCGGGATGATCTCCGGCTTTCACCGGGTCCCCCGTCAGGGCTAAAATCGTGCGAATTCCCAAGCCGTGGGCACCCATTAAGTCTGCTTGTAAGCCAATGCGATTGCGATCGCGACAGGCAATTTGACAGATCGGTTCGATGCCCTGTTGTAACAAAATTGCCGACGCTGCCAACGACGACATCCGCAACACCGCCCGCGAACCGTCGGTAATATTGACCGCGTGAACGCGATTTTTCAAACCCCGTGCCATCTCCACCATATGGGCGGGATTTCCCCCCTTCGGTGGCGCGACTTCGGCGGTAATTAAGAATTGTTTCGATTCAATGGCGTTGCGGAAGCAAGTCATGCTGGTTCTCGGGCATCTGTAAGGGGCAAGTGAGGACTAGAGAGGTTTCGAGAAGCCCATCGCGTCTTTGACACGAGCGAGGGTCGCTTGGGCGATCGGTTCGGCATTTTCGCGGCCGCGACGCAGAACCGACTCTAAATATTCCTTGTCGTCCATTACCTCTTTATACTTCGTCTGAATGGGAGTTAGGGCTTCGACTGCCGTTTCAGCTAACAATGGCTTGAACTGACCCCATCCCATATCGGCGCATTCATCGGCTACCGTGGCTTTATCTTTGCCCGACAGCAGCATATACAGCGTTAAGAGGTTATTACATTCGGGACGGTCTGGGTTGTCGAACTCCAAACCGCGCACGGGGTCAGTTTTGCACTTTTTGATCTTTTTGGTAATGACGTCGGGGGAGTCGAGAAGGTTAATCCGACTCATTTCTGAAGGATCGGACTTCGACATTTTCTTCGTCCCGTCCGTCAAGCTCATAATCCGCGCCCCGTCCGTGCGGATGAGGGGGTCGGGCATTTTCAACACCGGATTTTCCGGGTCGCCGAACTGGTCGTTCAGGCGAATGACGAGATCGCGGGTCAGTTCGATGTGTTGCTTTTGGTCTTCCCCGACGGGGACTTTATCGGCGTCGTACAGCAGGATGTCAGCGGCCATGAGAACCGGGTACTCGAGGAGTCCGGTTCCTACGTTTTCCCCTTGTTTGAGGGCTTTTTCCTTAAACTGAATCATCCCCTGTAGCCAGTTGATGGGGGTGATGCAGTTGAGAAGCCAGGTCAGCTCGCTGTGAGCGCTGATGTGAGATTGAATGAAAATGTTGGAACAGTCGAGATCGATGCCACAGGCGAGGTACAGCGCTGCGATCGTGTAGCTGTCGGAGGCCAGGGTGGCGGGGTTGTGGGGAACGGTGATCGCATGTAAGTCCACCACGCAGAAGTAGTTTTCGTACTGGTGTTGGTTTTCGACCCAGTTGCGAATTGCCCCGAGATAGTTTCCGAGGTGTAAGTTACCTGTGGGTTGAACACCGGAGAGAATGCGCTGTTTGCCCATGAGGAGTGCTTGAGACGACACAGAACCATCAACTCGGCCGCCTCGTGGCGATCGAATCGATGCTTAAAATTTCGACATCCTCTAGTTTGACATAGAGCGCGATCGCTCCAACAGTCGAATTTGGGCGCGGGGGAGCTTCTTCGGGGAAGAGGGAAAAGTGAGAACCGTTCACAGGTAACAGTTTCCCAACCGATCTCATCGTCAGTTCGACGGGTGACTGTAATCAAACTTGGGGTTCGGGACTCGATTCGGGAATGTCGGGAGCGCGATCGCCAACCTTGAGATCGTATCCTTGCCGTTGTAAGTCCTTCACAAACTGCGTATCGTCGATATTTTGTCGCCGTTTTGCCGCTTCTGGATCGGTTTTGGCACTTTTGCGGAGTTTCTTGAGTTTGGCTTTTCGTCCCATAATCCAAACCTAATATTTTGACATACTCACGCCCGCTGAAGCCGGGCGTGATTCTTGACGGTTCCCAGCAACTCGCCTCCGAAAAGGTCTTACAGTCGCTCCCCGTCCGTTTAAGGTCGTGCCGATGCCCCATGCCGACCGTTTCTATATTTCTCGCAGCGTTTTCGTCGCGGTCGTGTTCAGTTTCACAACTCAAGCACACGACCGAACGTACTGATAGGTCTAATTTGCCCCACTTAAAACCACACTCCGAGCAAACTTGGCTCGTAGGCTCCCA
>NZ_JAQNCQ010000085.1:0-5459 GCF_028368005.1 Geitlerinema sp. CS-897
AATCTTGTCACCAGATGCGGTCAAAAAAGCAGTAGATTTACTCAACGATCGTCCTCGAAAATCTCTTGACTATCGAACCCCTTCTGAGGTATTTTATAGTCAGGGATCGGAGACCGTTGCATTTCAAACTTGAATTGGCGAATTTATCAAAAAATCTAAAAATACGAAATCTCGCAATTTAAACTTGTGAATCGATTCATTTTTATTTCATACAAAATATTCGACAAGAAAATACAAATCGCTATATTTAGCGTCAATGTAATTTAAATACTATTTAAAATAAAAAAGATGATTTTCAACCATAACAGTACAAATCTTCATCTCAAGACGATTGAAGCGGTGTACGTTTTAGTGGTGCGCCTCTTTCATAGAAGAGTTAAGAATATAGAGTGAAGGGTTAAAGAGGAATTCCCACCCTACACTTTTTCCTTTGCACGGTTCATTGTAAAACACGCATTCTACGGCGGTTATTCTGGTTCGCTGAGAAAGCTTGGGCGAACGATTTGGGCATCGCTGAGGGGGCGATCGCTGCGAACCACAAATCGATCGCCCGGAACTAAACCTTCGAGAATTTCTACTTTTCCATCTTTGCGATCGCCCAACTGCACAGAACGGGCGCGAACGGCGGTTTCGGGTTGGTTATCGCCGACAATAAATAAAGTGTTGTCCCCCTCCGCACTCACCTCTAAGGCACTGTCGGGAATCCAAACTGTCGATTTGGGCGGTGTATTGAGAGTGACACGGGCGAGAAGTCCGCTACCGATGGGTTCGTTGCCGAGTTCGGCGTTGCTGAGGACGATTTTCACGGGGATGAGTCGGGCGACGGGATCGGCGATGGGGAAAATCTGCGAGACTCGTCCGCTAAAGCTGCGACTGGGGAAGGCGTCGAGATTGACTTCGACGGATTGTCCCAGGGAAACTCGTTCTCGATCGCGATCGGGGATTTCGATGCGAACTTCGATTTCGCTGAAATCTCCCAATTCGAGGATCGTGTCTCCGGTTTGTACGATATCGCCGGGTTCGAGAACGCGATCGAGGACGATTCCGCCAAACGGGGCTAAAACATCGGTATAGGCGAGTCGTTGTTCGATGCCGTTGACGAGGGCTTGTTGGGCGTTAACTCGTTGTTGCGCTGCATCGATGGTGCGATCGCGAATTCGTACTTGTTCCTCAGCGGCCAGAAGTTGTTGTTCGAGGGTGCGAACGGCGGTTCGGGCAATTTCGGCGTTTTGTTGGGGAATCGCCCCTTGTACGGCGAGACGGCTGAAACGGCGGGCGTCCGCTCTCGCCTGTTCGAGTTCGGCGCGAATTTCTTCGACTCGCACTCGCGCCTCAGTGGTTTGACTGCGGGCCTCTTCGACTTCGGCTTGTCTCGCCCCCACTTCCGCTTCGGCGGCTGCCAGTTCCGACAGTAGCAGGGTATCTTCGATTTGGGCGAGTACCTGTCCTTGGAAAACGGGATCGCCTTCTTCGACGGTGAGATCGAGTAACTGTCCGTCGCTGCGGGCGCGAAGGGAGACGCGACGGGCGGGTTGAGTGGTGCCGCTATAGGTGAGTTCGTCGGTTTGCTGTTGCGCCTCTGCTACGGCGACATCGACAGTGACGGTTCGATCGCTCCGATCGCTTTGGGCTTGGGCGGTTTCTTCGCGATCGGCGGCGCATCCCATGACGAGACACAAGCTACCGACAAGTATGGCGATCGCCCCGGATTTTTGAAGTCGTATCATCGGCTGTTGGTCTCGCTGGAGGAACGAACTTGAGCGGACGGCGAAGGTTGATTCGGGACGAGACGTGCAACGATTTTCCAATCCCTCGAGTCTTCTATATCTTAAAGATTTATAAAAAAAATAGCTACTTCTTCAATAGAGATGGTAATAAAAACCGTTTCAAGGAGACGATCGAGCCGAACGGGATATCGGGACTCTTCGCTAAAAAAAGAATTGCGATCGCATCTTTGCCCGTTCAGATCGTTACATAGCGATCGACTCAAAAACACATTCAAAACCGTAAAAGACATTCAAAAAGGTATCGAGCCTCCAAAAAACGCGATCGCCCTGAAATCTCAAAGTTTTCGCCGTTCCCGATTTGAAAATGTAACAATACAAACTAGGCGATTCGACTCTCCCCTATGAACCCGTTCCCCGACTTCCAGCCTCGCGGATACCGCATCCAACGCGAACTCGGCAGCAACCGCAGCGGCGGCCGCGTCACCTACCTCGCCACAGAACTCGACACCCAGCAGTCCGTGGTGTTGAAACAATTCCAATTTGCCTCAACCGCCGGATGGTCAGTTTACGACGCCTACGAACGGGAAATTCAAGTGCTGCGAGGACTCAACCACCCCGGAATTCCCCGCTATCTCGACTCCTTTGAAACCGATGACGGCTTCTGTCTGGTTCAAGAGTACAAAAACGCCCCTTCTCTCGCCGAACCTCGCAGTTTCGACCCGGAAGAGGTCAAACAAATCGCCGTTTCCCTCCTCTCCATCCTCATTTACTTACAAAACCGCATTCCCCCCGTCATCCACCGCGACATCAAACCGGAAAACGTCCTCGTCTCCGACGACTTGCAGGTATATTTGGTGGATTTCGGCTTTGCCCGCATCGGCGACGGCGAAGTGGCGATGAGTAGCGTCGTCAAGGGAACTCTGGGATTTATGCCCCCCGAACAACTCTTCAACCGCCAACTGACGGAAGCCTCGGATTTATACGGCGTGGGGGCAACGCTGATTTGTCTGCTAACCGGAACGAAATCGGCAGATATCGGCGAGTTAATGGACGAAAACTATCGCATCGATTTCAAATCCCGCGTTCCCAAAGTTAGTTTGCCCTGGATTGCGTGGCTAGAAAACATGGTGCAACCCGTTCCTGCCAAACGTTACGCCAACGCCAGCGACGCACTTGAAGCGTTAAAACCCATTTACGTAAATCGGGCTCCCACCGTCAACGCCAAACCCGACAGTCTGGAATTGGTGGCGACGAAGTTGGGGGAAACTCTCACGGCGACGGTGATGTTGAGTAACCGCGTTCCCGATACGGTATTGGTGGGGCGTTGGGAGTTCGTCTCCCATCCGAAGGATTTGCCCAGTAAGCCAGAAAAACACCATTGGATTCGCGTCGAACCCGATCGCATCGAGGGCAATCGCAGCCTATGTAAAATTAAAGTAGATACGGGAAAGTTACAGGCGGACGCTGTCTATCACCGTCAACTGAAGTTTTGTAGCAACGCTGAACCCGAAACTGCCACTGTGAATTTAACGGTCAAAACAGCCCCAGCCCCGATTCGCGTTCCCGTTCCCCCGTTTCGTCGGTTGTTGGTGTTGTTTGCAGTGGCTGCGGTGTTGTCGTTTAGCGTTAATGGTTGGTGGGGAGCGACGCTGTTTGTAGCGAGATCGATCGTGCGATCGATCGATAATTTTTGGTCGATGTAGCTGTGAGGAACCGATGAAAACTCCGCTTCCACCTCAATCTTCCAACTCGGAAAATTCAGATCTTCAAAAATCCGAATCGCGAGAATTTCATCCGTTTCGCGACAAACAGCTTTGGTTGACGGTGACGGTTCTCGTGGTGATGCCGATCGTCGTTACGGTTGCTGCATTTAAATTTATTGCTATCTCCCCAATTCTCGTAAGTTTTACGCTGAAACTCGTGGCGTCGATCTTTTTCCTCGCCCTTATCGGTGTGGTGTTGCTGTTCGTTCCAGCATTGTGTGTTTGGGGAATTATCGAAACGTTTCGGTTCATGCACAAACGCGGTTTTGGCGATGGGGTGGCGACGGCGATGCCGCTATCGACGGTAGCGTTCGGAATTGGAGTCGGTTCGTTATTGCGCGAAGGAAGTTTTTATCCGGTATGGCTGGCGGTTACGGGAATCACCGCGATTCCCCTCGTTGCAATGTTGGTGTACCGACCGATTCAACAATCGCGACTGTTGAAAAACTACCGAAAATCCGAGCGAAATTTGATTCGGCCGTAGTTTTTGGAAACTATTGAAACAGAGTGGATACTAAGAATCGGAGAGTTAAGGTTGTGAGTACAGAACTTCAAAAGATCGATCGCATCCGATTTACAATCCGCGATCTCGAGTTATTGCCCAACACTGAAAACTGCCATGAAATTATCGACGGAGAACTCTTCGTGACCCGTGCGCCCCACTGGAACCATCAAAAAGTGTTGGGACGATTGTATCAGGGTAAGCTCATCTAATTTTGTAGCCAATTTACTTGACAAACAAAACAAAATGTCGATCGAGCTAGATTGAATAAATTTGGTTAAGATCGAGATGCATCCCAATTAAGAGTATTTTGAATTCAAGATTATGGCTAAAGGTTTTGCCCCTAAAGTTGAAACGAAAAACAAAAAGACCGAAACTCGACTTCAATCTATCCCCTCTATCTCTGAAGTACAAGACAATTTATTGAGTTATGTCGAAGAAATTAAAGACCCTCGCTCACCTCGAACTCAAAAACATTTATTAAAAGATATTTTAGTGATAGCAATTTTAGCCGTTATTGCCGGCGCCAAAGGCTGGGAAGACATGGAAAATTACGGACTTAGTAAATATGTCTGGTTAAAAGAATTTTTAACCTTAACCAATGGAATTCCTTCCGATGATACGTTTCGGCGAGTTTTTGAACGAATAAACCCCACGGAATTAGAGCGAATATTAGCCCAATGGCTTCAAGGGATTCTGGGGTCTTTAGTGGGAGAAGTGGTCTCGATCGATGGTAAATGTCTTCGAGGCTCTTATGACCGAGAAAAGGGGATTAAAGCATTAAGTTTACTGACCGCTTGGGCGGGGAAGCAACAACTCATTTTGGGACAAGTCAAGGTGGAAGATAAGTCCAACGAAATTCCGGCAATTCCCACTTTATTAAAGTTGTTAGATATTCAAGGAGCTGTCGTCACGATTGATGCTATGGGGACTCAAGTTAAAATTGTTCAACAAATTCAAGCCCAAAAAGCTGATTATGTCCTCGCCTTAAAAAAGAATCATTCTACGCTTTACACTCAAATTGAAGAAAAGTTTGAATCCTTAAGAAATTGTTCGGATTACCCAAGCGAAGTGAGCTACGAACAACGCCTTGAAAAAGGACATCATCGTGTTGAAAAACGACGAGTTTGGGCGATTCCCGTTTCCCAATTTACCCATCTTCATCATCAAGAACAATGGTGCGGACTTCAAACCATTGTCGTGGTCGAACGAATTCGTCATCTTTGGAATAAAACGACTCGGGAAGTCCAGTTTTATCTGTCTTCTCTTCCTGCTAATGCTTCTCTTTTAGGCAAGATTATTCGACAGCACTGGGGAATTGAAAACCAAGTTCATTGGGTTTTAGATGTGACTTTTAATGAAGATTCCTGTCGGATTCGTTCTGGTCATAGTCCTCACAATTTATCTTTACTCCGCCGCTGGGCGTTGAATGTTCTTCGTCAAGAAACCACTCTTCGGCGCAGTTTG
>NZ_JAQNCQ010000086.1:0-14044 GCF_028368005.1 Geitlerinema sp. CS-897
CTTCCTCTTCTCTAAAGCCTAGCTGCAAAAATATTGCTTCGCGTTCCCTGACCACGCTTCTCACTCTTACTTTGGGTAAGTTGATTAAGTCTTCTACAAAAAAGTTCATCTTTAGATCCGCCTATATTTGTTTTCTATTATCACCTCAAACTCCGAAGACCCAGATTTTGCAAAAATAATGTACATTATTTTGTTCATGTATATTTTTGTAAAATATAGATTTGCTTCAAGATCGATCCTAATTCGCCTAAAAACCTCTTCAAGTCTTGTTTTTAAGGAATCTTAAAAAAATAAGCCGATCGCTGCTTTTGCGTGTTTTTTCTTATTTTTTGTATAAAATCTAAATTAATTTACGTATAAATACGTAATAAATTATGCGCGAAAAGCTTTATAGAAACTTTATATAAACTTATGTAAAACCATCCAGAACGCTCAAAACGTCCGTAAATCTATCTAATTTTGCCTCAGTCTCTCGAGCCACCTACTGACCTACACACGCACTTTTCGCCAGTACACACCAGCCTCGCCTCCGTATTTCTCGCGGGACGATCGCCCTCATCTCCGTACTTGTCCCACAAACACGACAAACCGATCGCACCCCATCCGCACAACCCCAACCGGAGACGCAAAAACTCAAGGATTGCACTAAAAAACCCGGCTTCCTCAAGAAACCGGGTTTCTCACAGCATTTCCTTCTCAACCCTAATTCTGAACGCTCGTCGCTTCCGCCTCTTCGCTGTCGCCTTCCCTCTCAGGCGTTTCCGATTCCGGCGTTTCCACCATACAGGTACTTCCCACCAACACATCGAAGCTGCTAAAGGACAAAATCGCCACTTCGTTGGTATTGGGATCTTCCCAACGCCACAACAACCCCAACGATCGCCCGTCTCCCGTATCGACTATCTCACCCGGCGAACCCAAGGCTTGACGCACTTCTAGCAACGTCATTCCCATCTCCACCTGAGAACAGAGTTGATGGGTGTATCCAGCAGTTGCTTCCACCTGCGGCGACACGCCGAAACAAGACACCCCAGACACCACCTCTTCCCGCAACGTAACGATTAAAACCGCTCCCGTTTCCTCATCAACCCACTGAACTTGACTGTTTCCCGTGGCGACGGGTTGTCGTTCCGCGTCGATTTCCAACTCCTCGAGGAGTTCGTCGAAGTCCGCTTGCGTCATCCCCACCTCAAAGCGATCGCACGCTTCTGGCGTCAAACGTGGAGTTTCAACCTGTGCGATCGCGGGATTTCCCATCACCAATCCCGCCAACACCAACACCGGAAATTTGAGAATCGAACCTTTGATATTCATCAAACATTTCCCTCAGAAAAATTTAAACTTGGGGGGCGGTGCGCCTCTTTCAGGGAAGAGTTAAGAGTGAAGAGTTAAAAAGAAATTCCCACTCTACACTCTGCCCTCTGCACTCTACACTGATAAACACGCACTCTGCTCAAAGGAGGTCAAACCCCTAAAGCTAAATCTAGCCAGTTCGACAACAACCCAGAAGGTTTCTCGCAACTGAGTCAATGGCTGCAACAGCAGGGAGTCCAAATCGATTTTGGGCGATCGCATTAAAAGGGGCTATGGTGTGCGGATTCGGTATGATTCGGGTCGTTTACGGCGTTCTTAAGTCCGGGCAACCCTTCGACCCCAAACGATTACTTCCTATCTCTTGACATCCTGGGGCTAACACAGTATCTGTTCCCCGCTCCCCGCTCCCTGTCTTCACTGGTGACTGGTGACTGGTGACTGGTGACTGTTCCCCGCTCCCCGTTCCTCGCATTGCTAATATTGAAGTAATATCGAGCATTGAGTTTGAAAAGGATACTGTCGTGAATTCCAACGATCCCAACATCACCCAACTGCAACTATCGGGTCTGAGCTTCTGGTTGAGCGTTTTACTGGTTATCTTTTTGCTCAGTGCTGTGGGGTTGGGATGGTTGGTGAAGTCGATATTTCTGATCTTGGCGCTGTTGCCGTTGTTGGGTATTGCAGCGGTCTTCGGCGTGCGCTGGTGGGTGGGGCGCAGTTTGGTGCGCGATCGCTGTCCGGTGTGTAATTTTGAGCTGGTCGCCCTCGAACAACAGGAACGGTTGCAATGTCCCAGTTGTGGCGAGATGCTAGAGATCGAAGACAAACAGTTCAAACGCAGTGCGCCGCCGGGAACCATTGACGTACAGGCGATCGACGTTTCGACTAAAGCGATCGACGAATCGAAATCTTAACGGTTCTCCCCGATCGCGATCGCCCTCCGGCACGATTTCGCTAGGATTGGAGGGAACTGAATCGAGCCATCGCGGCATCGATCGCAATTTCAAGAGATTTTTGAGTTTCAAGGGATTTTTAGGGATTTTTTATGAACGCAACCCCTTTTTTGACAGTACGGCGATCGCCCAAAGCATCGATCGGTCTCGTCGGCGCAATGCTAGTCTGTATCGCTCTCAGTAGTTGCTCGTCTCCCGCGCAGTCGAACGACGCCGCGTCAGAAGATTTGGAAGCCCAAGTGCTGCAAATTATCCGTAACAACCCGGAAGTGATTCTCGAATCAGTTCAAGCCTACCAGCAGCAACAGCAGGAAACGGCACAAGAAGCCCGTCGCGCCGTCGTTGCGGAAATGGCCTCCGATCCGGCCTCAGTTATCGGCGATTCTCCCGTCAAAGGCGCTGAATCCCGAGAAATCGTGATGGTAGAGTTCTCGGATTTTCAATGTCCGTTTTGTGCCAAAGCCCACGACACCGTCAAAGCATTTATGGAAAAAAACGGCGATCGCGTGACGCTCGTGTACAAACACCTCCCCCTAGTCAGCATTCACCCTCAAGCACTTCCAGCGGCACAGGCGGCTTGGGCAGCCCAGCAACAGGGGCAGTTCTGGGCGTATTACGACGCCCTGTTTGAAAATCAAGACCGTCTCGGAGATGACTTGTACGTCGAAATTGCCACGGATTTGGGTCTCGACCTCGAACAGTTCGATCGCGATCGCAACAGCGACGAATCCTTACAAGCCGTTCAGGCAGACCTGGAACTGGCCGACGAACTCGGCCTCAACGGAACCCCTGCTTTCTTCATCAACGGCGAAGGACTCTCGGGAGCCGTGGAACTGGCAGAATTCGAGGCGGTTCTCGAGCGCGTCACTGCCGCCCGTCAATAAACCACGAGTCGGCAGATCGTCATTTTTCGCTAAACATTCGTTTTTTTAAGCGAATCTTAACAAAGGCGATTTTCTCACCGTTTATCGAGATTATCGAGAAAATCGCCTTATTTTGTCTGTCTCGCTTTACAAGTTTTAACAGATTTTATTCGTCGCGCATATTTTAATTTATTTGTCAAGAGATGTTCGGACGAGCCAAAGTGATATATGAATAAGGTGGGTCTTAACATCTAGCTTACCGAGTTATGCTTTCCCTCGAGTCAAGAACGAACCGCGCTCAGCCCGAGATCGGTCAATCTAACCGCATTCTCGTGGTCGAGGACGAAGACCTCATCCGAGATATGGTCTCCCTCGCGCTCGAAGATGAGGGATATCAGGTCAAAACTGCAACGGACGGCCAAATGGCCTTAACGTTTCTCCACGACCCGCAACTACAACCTGGCGAGTTTCCGTTCGATTTAATCTTATTAGATCTGATGCTACCGCAAGTGAACGGTCTCGATCTGTGTCGGTTGTTACGACAGCAAGGAAATCCCGTTCCGATTTTAATTCTCAGTGCCAAGGGCAGCGAAACCGATCGCGTCCTGGGGTTGGAAGTCGGCGCAGACGACTACCTCACCAAACCCTTCAGCATGAGAGAACTCATCGCTCGCTGTCGCGCGTTGCTTCGTCGTCATCGTTTTGGATTTGCCGCACAGCCGACCGTGTTGCAGTTCGGCGAACTCCTGCTCTATCCCCAACAATGTCGCGTGTTAGTGCGCGGCGAAGAAGTCAGTCTCGCTCCCAAAGAATTTCGCCTACTCGAACTGTTTATGAAATCGCCTCGCCGCGTGTGGTCGCGCGAACAACTGCTCGATCGCGTGTGGGGATTCGATTTCGTCGGCGACAGCAAAACCGTAGACGTTCACATTCGCTGGTTGCGCGAAAAACTCGAAGAAGATCCCAGCAATCCTAAATACATTATTACTGTGCGAGGATTCGGCTATCGGTTAGGGTGAAGAGATATATTTTCTCTCTACTCGCACTCTTCTAGCCTATGTCGGCGGTCGTTGCATTTATCTTAGGATTGGCAGTCGGATTCGGAATCGGTCTGTGGCACTTGGCGGTGCGACATCGGCAGTGGACTCGCGTGCTTCGAGATCTCTCGCCGGATGTCTCGTCCGTTCGTTTGGCACCGGCGTCTCAGATGCGCTTGGCGTTGACTCAAATGAGCCAGCGTCAAGAGGAACTCGCCGCCGATCTCACCCTGTTGCAGCATATGTTGCAACAAGCCCCCTGGGGATACCTGCAAGTCGATGCTGAAAACCATCTGGTTCGGTGCAATCCCCAAGCGCGATCGCTTCTGAAAATCCAGCAGTGGTCTCCTCAAAGCGAGCGCGTGTTGTTGGAAGTCGTCCGCTCCTACGAACTCGACCGACTCATCGAACGAACCCGTACCGATAACTTCCCCCTTCAAATCGAATGGCTGTTTTACGCCCCTTCCTTCGACGCCGACGAAATCGACAACCAACGAGGGCAAACGTTACGCGCCTATAGTCTCCCACCCATCGACGGACAGGTGGGAGTTTTTATCGAAAACCGCCAACCCATCGTCGAATCGATGCAGTCGCGCAACCGGTGGATGTCGGATTTAGCCCACGAACTGCGGACGCCCCTCACCTCGATTCAACTGGTGGTCGAAACGCTCGTCGATCGCCTCGAACCGCCGATGAAATCCTGGGTCGAACGACTGCTTCCCGAAACGAAACGGTTGATTCAACTGGTTCAGGATTGGTTGGAACTCACCCATCTCGAAGCTAATCGATCGCTCCATACCGAACCGATTGCATTGCAGCCGTTAATCGAGTCGGTGTGGCGAACCCTCGAACCCCTGGCCGGTCGAAAGCAGGTACGCTTGAGTTATCGCGAACCCGAAGCCCTGTACGTCGAAGGAGACGAATCTCGGCTGTACCGGGTGTTTCTCAACCTCCTCGACAACGCCGTGCGCTACAGTCGCCAAGACAGCGTCGTTCGTGTCGAAGCCGAAATCATCGGGGACGATCGCGTGCGGGTTCACACCATCGATTCCGGTTCTGGATTCGACCCGGAAGACTTACCCCATATCTTCGATCGCCTCTATCGCGGCGATCTCGGACGGGGACGAACGACCCCCACCAACAACGCTGAAACCTTACCCGTCACGAGCAGCGGAAGCGGCTTGGGATTAGCCATCGTCAAGCAAATCGTTCTCGCCCACGGGGGGGCGATCGCGGCTAAAAACCACCCCGAAACCGGGGGGGCTTGGTTACAGGTGTCGCTTCCTCGAGCCGAACCTTCAGAATTGTGAAGAGTAGGTTAACGGGTTTCTAAAAGTTTGCTAAAAATAGGCGATCGTTAGTAAAAATTTTGCACGAAATATGCTAAATCTAAAAACTTGACACACAATGGAGAAGTCACACTAGCATCGTTCGGCGTAGTACAATCTCGGGTGAACTTTTCCTCCTCCAAATTTAACTCCAGCCGCCAACACTTCCAGCGAGAACTCAAGCGCCTCCGACAAGACGTTTTGCGAATGGGGGCTTTGGTCGAACAAGCCTGTCGTTTGAGCCATTGCGCCCTGTTCGATCGCGATTTGGCGGCCGCCCAACGCCTGGTCAAACTCGACAAGCAGATCGATCGCTTCTACCGACAGATCGAATCGGACAGTATCATGTTGCTGACGCTCCAAGCCCCCGTCGCCCAAGACTGTCGGGTTCTAGGCGCGTTCATGCAGCTGGTTCGCGACCTCGAACGCATCGGCGACTACGCCAAAGACCTGGCCGAAATCGCGGTGAAGCTGTTTCCTTACCCGCCTCTCGACTGCATGGCGGAAATCGAACGGATGTCTCGGGAAACCCAAGCCATGCTGGCCATGAGCTTAAAAGCCCTCGTCGAACTCGATCCCGAGGCGGGAAGTCAGATGAAACAGAAAGATACTACGGTAGACGACGCCTACGATCGCCTTTACCAACGACTGGCGTACCAACGCAACTATCCCGGTATCCTCGAACCCATCCTTCTCGTGACCCTCGCCATCCGCCATCTCGAACGCATGGCCGACCACGCCACCAACATCGGTCAACGCGTCACCTATATCGTAACCGGACAACGCGGTTGAAAGGCGATCGCCAACCTCATCACCCTCGACTCGCTCGCGGGTATTGTTAAGTTTTGTCGCGCCCGATGGGAAGGATTGACAAATCGGGGCGTCGGCGCAATAATAGAAGTGAAACCATATGGTTTCACTCGGCTATACTCTTGATTTTTTAGTCAATAAGCTTAACTGAACCCAAACTCATCGGCCACAAAACTGCCTCGCAACTCCTCAACCGTTACGTTACGAACGAAACCGAGGTACTCGATCGCTCCCGTCTCGCGCAGCATCACGCCGCCCCCGTTGAGATTGAACGGAATCAGAGTCAAATCCCCTTCCGTTAGACCCTGAGTTAACGCCACGCGATCGCTCCCCACCTGAAAATCCGTCACGATATCCACCAGAGTCGGGTCTTCAACCGCCGCTGCCTTACGAAACGTAAAGATATCTTCCCCCTCGCCGCCGGTCAGCACGTCCTGACCGAAATCGCCGATCAGCACGTCGTTACCCAACCCCCCCACAAGCGTATCGTCGTCCTGTCCGCCGAGGAGCGTGTCGTCGCCGTCGTTCCCTTCGAGGCCGTCCTGACCGATATTACCCGCGATCGCATCGTTGCCCGTCTCTCCCGTCAGCACGTCGTTTCCCTGACCGCCGAGGAGAATGTCGTCCGCCCCGCGACCCTCGAGCGTATCGTCACCGCCGTTAGCGGCCAGCGTGTCGTTGTTGTCCGTCCCCGTCATCAAATCGTCCCCCGCGTTCGAGGCGGCGATCGTCGTTCCAATCCAACTCAAATACGCCGACACCCGCGTATCGCCGAAAAACTCGCCGAAACTGGTATCGTTTTTCTCCGTCACATCTACCCCAGGAGTCGTCGGACTCAAACCATAAGAAGCGACTCCCGCGATGCGAGTCCCAATAAACGACGGACCGCCCGAATCGCCGGGACTCGTTCCCACCTCCTCGAGACCCAATCCCAAATTGGAGAGACCGAATTCCACCCCGAACGCATCGTTTTCCGGGTTGCCGTTATCGAAATCGTAAGCCAGTTGCGTCCCCGGCAGGGCGATCGCGTTACCTCCAGGATCGTTAAAAATCTCGCCAAACGCCTCGTAAGCGTTTTTCCCCGTGCGTTTGACACCGTTAGACGTATCCTCGAACTCTCCCTCGTTTCCCGTCGCTTTATCTCCGTAGCCCACTCGCTGGAAAACCTGGCCGATTTCGTCCGTTCCCGTATACACATCGTAGCGATCGGCGGTTTCCGGAGCGCTTTGAGCTAACTCGATAATCGCAATATCGTTGTTCGAGGCAGAATCGGCCGACCATTGCGGATGAACGAAAATATTTGCAACTTCCGCCGACACCCGGCCGCCGGGAAGGTCGAAAAAGACGCGATAGTCTTCTGGAGTGGGGTTGAGATTCGGCGTCGTCTCGTTGATATCGAAACAGTGAGCGGCGGTGATGACGTGGCGACCCGTCAGGTACAACGCCCCAGTACAGGAAATTTCCCCCTGCGTACCAAAACCCACAACCCCCGTCCACTCCTCAGACGGAACGATGTACTCAGGAGCATCGGGATCGTCGACGGGAACCGAAATGCGCGGACGGCGATCGCCGCTTGAAGTAGCGTCCAACATAGCGAGTTTAGTGGGAAAAACTAGACGTCGGGCAAACAGGCGAGAGAGGCGATCGTACCAGCGCGATCGCCTCGACAATTGTACTTGAAGGACAAACTGATAGTTTTGTTCCGACTAGCCCTCAACCGAAACAAAGGGAATCGTATCGATATCGGCGACGAAACCGAGAATCGCGTCCGTGGCGATAACCTTCACCACGACCCCACCGCGATCGCCGAGGGTAGCGTTTTCGAGAACCACGTCCGTATTTTCCAATCCGTCCGTCAAGCCGATGCGATCGTCATCGAAGGAAAAATCTTCAATGATGTCGGCCTCGTTAATATCCGTCACCGCCGCATCCAGAGACAGAACGAAAACATCTTCACCGTCGCCGCCAGTCAGCACGTCCCGACCGAGATCGCCCGTGAGAGTATCGTTCCCCTCACCGCCGACGATCGTATCGTTTCCTTGGCCGCCAAAAATGCGATCGTCCCCAGCATCGCCGTTGAGAACGTCGTCCCCCTGACCGCCGAAGGCCGTATCGTCCCCGTCAGCTAAGGTAATCTCGTCGTTTCCGAGATCCCCAACAACGAGATCGTCATCTTCGCCGCCGTCGATAAGGTCGTCGCCGTCTCCACCGAAAGCCGTATCGCTCCCGACACCGCCAAAAATGGAGTCTGCGCCTTCACCGCCAAACAACTCGTCGTCGCCAGCATCTCCAAACAACTCGTCGTTTCCGGCGTTTCCAAATACCACGTCGTTTTCCTCACCACCCGACAACTCGTCGTTTCCAAGATTACCCAACAGCGTATCGAGACCCTCGCCACCCGAGACGATATCGTCGCCCTGGCCGCCTGCAAGAATGTCGTCCCCTTCGAGACCTTCAATCGTATCGTTGCCAGCGTTTCCGTTGAGAGTATCGTCGCGAGTCGTTCCCAAAATCGAATCGTCGCCGCTTTGAGCTTCAGCGAGGGTTTGGGCGATGTAGTCTGCATACGCCGAAACCCGCGTGTCCGAAGCAAACTCCCCAAACGACGAATTCGTCGCCTGCACGAACGCCCGAGCAATTTCGCCCACCGTATCGATTTCGAGAACTTCCCCCGAAATAAAACTCACGTCCGTATTCGCCTCGCCCGACAATCCCGAAAACAGAAGTTGTCCGTCTTCGTTGGAATCGATGGGACTGAGACCGTAGGACGTAATCCCAGCGATTTTCCCATCAATAAACGTCGGTCCGCCAGAATCTCCTCGAGTCGAATTGACTTCTTGCGCTCCGAGTCCCGTATCGGCGATGTCGAAGTAGGTTCCGAAGAAATCGTTTGCCTCTGTCCCATTGTCGAAATCGTAAGCCAGTTGCGTTTCCGAGAGGATTTCCGTCTCGAACGGTTCCCCGAGAACCGAATTGAGAATGTCGGTCAACGCATCGTAGCGGTTTTGTCCGCTGCGTTTGATACCCGAATCGTCGCCGATGTCGTCGGGATCGATGTCGGGATCGAGGCTCAACTGTCCCTCCGTTCCCGTTCCTTTACCGCCGTACCCGACTTTAACGCCAACTTGAGACACTTCGTCCGTTGCCGTATAAATATCGTAGCGATCGGCATCGTTGGGGGCAGTTTCCGCCAGTTCGATAATAGCGATATCGTTATTCGAGGCCAGATCGGCAGTCCACGCGGGATGCACGAAAATACGAGAAACATCGAGCGTCACGCGTCCGTCCGGTAAATCGAACGCGACCGTATAGTTACCCGTATCGGGATCGAGATTGGCGGCGCCGTCTTCTGTATTGAAGCAGTGGGCTGCCGTCAAGATGTGGCGTCCCGTCGTTAAGAGCGTTCCCGTACAAGTTCCGCCCTCCGCGTCGGTGATTTCCACCACACCGTCGAAACCGTTGCCCGGTTCGACAACATAAGTCGGATCGTCAGCGTTGCTGGTCGGTACAGCGATCCGAGGGCGTCGAGCAGTCAACTCACTCATCTGGTGATTACCCCAATTTTCAAACGTATTCCTCACGACACGACGTCGATCGCCCGTATCGTGTTTCGATCGCCGCGTAAAAATGAGGTTAGGCTCACCTTAATCAAGACTGAGAGGCTTTGTAAAGCAATTTGGCAAGTTTTAACAATTTAGGCTTTTCCATCACCTGCGTCAGCGACTGAAACGCCGCTTTCGGCTCGTTGCGAACGAGAATGTAGTCTGTCCAAGCTCCCGATTCCATGTCTGCCAAATGGTTCAAACTCGCACTCGGAGCGATATCTGCCTCGGGGTCGTCACTCAGGCGTTCGGCCCCTCGACGCAGTTCGACGATCGCCACTGGTGCCAAAATGCGATAGGGATTGTGAACGTTGGCGATCGCGCGATCGACCGCCTCGACTACACTCGTCCAACCCTCCGACGCTTCTCCAATTTCCTGCAAATGTTGGCAAAACGACGAGAGTTTTTGCCGCGTTTCAGCACTTTCAGCTTTTTTGAACACCTGCAACATCTGGCGCAGAATCTCGATAACCTGTTCGGCAAAATCCGAAGGAATCTCGATATCCGTTACCGTCGAGTCAGCTACCGTCGCCGCACCACCCCCTTCAACGAGGTGGTTAAGGTGGTCTTGCAGTTGCGCGAACACGGGTTCGACTTCTGCTAACGTCCGTTCGGCATCTTCAGCACGCAATCCAAACGGCCCTTGCAGCAGTTCCAGCAACTCCCGCAGCGCGTCCATTCCTTTGAGAAACAAACTTTCGAGGTGGCGATCGACATTGACGGGGTTGTCCCGCAAAATTTTAAAGTAATCCTCGAGACGGTGCGCGACCTTCTGAATACTGCTGTATCCCAACATCGCAGCCCCACCCTTAACCGAGTGTGCCGCTCGAAACAACTCGTTAACCTGTTCGGGATCTTTGACCGTTGCTTGAAGGTCGAGCAACCCGTTTTCTAAGGTATTGAGATGTTCTTTCCCTTCCTCAATAAAGAAGCGGACAATTTCTTCAGATGCCACAGTTGAACTCCCTTTTACAGCGAACAGCGAACAGTGAACCGCGAACCGCGAACAGTGGAGACAGTCGCCAGTCGCCAGTCACCAGTCACCAGTGAAGACAGTTTTCAGGTAACAGTTTCTCCCCATCTCCTCATCTCACCATCTCCCCATCACTCTTCCTCGCTCGGTTCCGAGGATTCTTCCGAAGACGCTTCCGGTGCGGGTTCCGGTGCAGGTTCGTTCAGTTGGTCGATTAAAATTTGAATCCGATCCTTATGTTGAGCTGGGGCGACGCTCAAGGCTGTGTTGAGGGTCGCTTTTGCTTCGTCTACTTTCCCCGATTGTTCGAGAAGTAATGCTTTACCAACCAGCGGACGGAAATCGTCAGAATGCTCTTGAATCAAGTTTTCGTAGACGTTGAGAGCGTCTTCGGTGCGACCTTGATAGGCGTACACTTGACCGAGTAACAGTTGCACGGACACCACGTCGATACTGTCGGCTCCATCTTGATTTGCTTGAGGAGCCAGTTGTAGCGTTTCTTCAATGACACCGACGGCGGCTTCAGGTCGGCCTTCTTGGAGGAGCAAGTCTACCAAACCTTGCAGAGCTTGAATGCTCCCCGGTTCACGCGTCAATAGGTTGCGGTAGGTTTCGGCCGCCCCTTCGAGATCGCCGAGATACTGCTTCGTTTGTGCCAGTAAAATTGTATAGCGAGGTTCGTCGGGATTCAGCTCGGCCAGGCGCTCGAGCGGTTCGATCGCCCCTTCGATGTCTCCCTGCTGGCGTCGCACGTCGATCAAGCCCCGTAACGCTGTTTCGTTGTCCGGCTCGCGCTGCAATACCAGCTCGTATCCCCGCGCCTGGGCGCTAAGATCGTCCTCCGATACGGCGTTTGCGGCCGAGGTCGGAGAAGGCGTCGGAGTTTGGCTGGTTTGACGGGCTTCGAGAACGCCGCTCAGCAGCGGAAACAGCGAAAACCCAAGAAAGGCCAAAAGCCCGACTGACAACATGATGCGGGTAATCCAGCCAGAACGCTTTTTAGACACGATAGTTTGCCTCGAACTCTACTCGAACTTGAAAATTGACCGAAACAGCGACGCGCGATCGCCGAGGGTAACAGCCAACAACGACCGTCACCGACGACTGATATTCTACCCAACCTCGCCCAAGCTCGGCCGATTTCGGAAACCTCCACTAGACTAAAGGTTAAAGGCGAGGTGCGATCGCAAACTTCGCTAAAGCGACCGGAGGCGATGAAAGATCGATCGTCTATTATTTTAATTTTACAAGTGTTGCCGATTTTAGTGTTAGTCGTCGCCCTTATCGACCCTTCATCGGCAATTCCGCTTATTGTCGTGTTGTTCGTGTTGTTTCCATTCGTGCTGTGGAAGTTTTTGCAACAGGCGACGAAAGATTTCGAGCGCGAACTTTACACGAAAAATCAGGAAAAAACCGAGTTTAAAAATTGGTACGAAATGCCAATTTTCGAGATGGAAGAAATGGAGAGCGATCGCGAATTTCTCGCCGTTCGTCCCCATCTCGAGATCCTGCAACTGGCCTATCCGTTTACAGAAGACGACCTCAACCGTGCCTATCGCCGCCGCGCCCGCGAAACCCATCCCGACGTTCCTGGCGGTAACGAACGAGAGTTCATCCGCGTCCGTCAAGCCTATGAAGCCCTCAAGGAGTTGTGGCGATCGAATTCCGAGGGAATGACGGGATAATTCGAGGGGAAGAAGGGGAGAGGGGGAGAGCGTTCCCCGTTATCAATTGTCAATTGTCAATTCTTGCCTCATCTTACGGGTAAAAGCCCAACGTCGGCAGTCCCGTAGTTTCCTCGATGTCTAACATCAAATTCATACATTGAACGGCTTGTCCGGCTTGACCTTTCAGTAAGTTATCGATCGCCGACAGGACGATGACGCGGCCGGTACGCTGATCGACCTCGATGCCAATATAGTTGAGGTTCGAGCCACAAGCCCATTTGGTTTGTGGGAAAACTCCCGCTGGCAACACTTTGACCCAAGGCGACGCTCGGTAAAACGCGTTGTAAATCGTGGCGATATCTTCGCGGACGAGACCGGGATCGCGTAAAGTGGCGTACACGGTCGAGAGAATCCCCCGTACCATCGGGACGAGGTGCGGCGTAAACTGTACGAGAATTTCGTGACCGGCGAGTTCGCTGCAAATTTGCTCGATTTCCGGTGTATGGCGGTGTCGGGCTACCCCGTAAGCAGCGATCGAACTATCGGCTTCGGCTAACAATAAATGGGTTTTCGCCTGTCTCCCTCCGCCAGAGGTTCCCGATTTGGCGTCGATGACTAAGGTTTCGGGAACGATCAACCCCTGTTTGAGAAGTGGTGCGATCGCCAACAAACTCGCCGTCGGATAACAACCGGGACAACCGACGAGTTGGGCTTCGCGCACGCGATCGCGATACAATTCCGGCAAACCGTACACCGCTAACGACGCCACCTCACCATCCGTGCGATCGCCCCCGTACCAAGCCCGATAGGTCTCGAGATTGAAAAATCGATAATCTGCCGATAAATCCAGAACTTGACAGCCTTTTTCCAATAACGCCGGTGTCATTTTCCAGGCTAGACCGTTCGGGAGAGACAAAAACACCACGCGACAACGACGGGCGATCGTATCGACGTCAACAGGTTCGACCGTCAAATCGACCCGATGCTCGAGGTGGGGATACAGATCGGAAAAGGATTTCCCTGCACTACTTTGTCCGCCCAGGTACACCAGTTCGACGTGCGGGTGGTCGAGTAACAAACGTACCAGTTGTACGCCGCCGTAGCCGGACGCCCCAACGATGCCAACGGGTACGCGCTCGAAATCTCCCATTATGTTTCTCCCATCAATTCGTCACGATATGCTTGAGATAGAGATAGTCTAGCGTTAGTCGAGCGCAACTTTTACAGGGAACGGGGAACAGCGAACACAGTAGGGTGCGTGACTTGAAAAATCGGGTGTCGATCGTGAGACCAATAAATTGTCACGCACCGCCAATGTACACCGCCAACATACAAGGGTGCGTGACCTAAAGACAGGAGAAGTATCTGCCTCAACCGGCCAGCTCGTCACGCACCTTCTACCGTGAGCCGCGAACAGTGAAGACAGTCACCAGTCGCCAGTCACCAGTCGCCAGTGAAGACAGTTAACAGGTAACAGTTTCTCCCCCTCTCCCCTTC
>NZ_JAQNCQ010000087.1:0-6077 GCF_028368005.1 Geitlerinema sp. CS-897
CGGTCAAGCAGATTGGTCGGCGTCTCAAGATTTCCGGCGCTCAGTGGGAACGTCAGAACGTTCCACAAGTCCTCAAGCAACGCTGTGCTTATCTCAATGGAGACTTTTACGCCTGACACTTGCAAAACTGGGATGCACCCGTCCAACCTACCTCAAACTCATATTTTTACAAAAGTGAGATGAACCGTTTACTGAATAATACGGAGTCCAAATCTCAACGCTTCAACTTCGCTCACTTCGACTTCGCTCGGACTCAAATACTGGTTTTGCCCGATCTGATAAATCCCTCTCTGTGTCCTCTGTGTCTCTGGGCGTGAAGACTTCTTGAAACCTAGCTTATCGGAAAAGGAAGGAGTATAAATTCCTGTCGAGGAGCTTCGCTCCCGATCCGAGAGCCAGGTAAAGCCACGCTCGATCGACAATTATCAACCATCAACTGTTAAAACGATTTTGCCCGTAGCTCGTCCAGTTTCACTGTAACTTTGGGCGTCGATAATATTGGAAAGAGGATAAGTGCGATCGATCTGGGGTTTAACTTTTTCTTCTTCAATTAGTTCGGCTAAAGCTTGCAAATCTCGACTTTTGGGTTGAGCGAGAACGATCTTGGCTTTTTGTCCGGGGAAGAAAAACGTTTGGGCGATCGCCGCAAAGAGTTCGGGACTCGGAAGCGTCGAAACGTAGACACCTTCGGGATTGAGAACGCGGGAACATTCAGAAAACGATCGCTTGCCAACTGCATCGAACACGATATCATAGCGATCGCTCTGACGGGTAAAATCCTCGCGGGTATAATCGAGAACGCGATCGCTCCCCAACATCCGAACGAGATCGGCGTTCGCACCGCTACAAACTCCCGTCACCGTCGCAGAAAAGGCTTTAGCAATTTGCACGGCGAACCCGCCGACACCGCCAGACGCGCCGTTGATGAGAACGGAAAACCCAGGCCGCAACTGCCCTAAATCTAACAGCGATTGCATCGCCGTCAACCCCGCCAAAGGAGCGGCGGCGGCCGCTTCAAAGCCAATATTACGGGGTTTGAGCGCCAGTTGAGACTCGGGGATCGTTACGAATTCAGCATAAGCCCCCCCGTTGATGGGGTTGGCGAAGCCGAACACTTCGTCTTCCGGTTGAAACTGACTGACGCGATCGCCGACGGCTTCGACGATACCCGCCACGTCTGCACCGAGACGCAGGGGAAAATCGAACCCCGACAGCAAAGCCAAGTCGCCGCGACGAATTTTCCAATCGACGGGATTCACACTGCTGGCGCGAACCTTAACGAGAACGCGATCGCCCTGGGGAACGGGGGTTTCGATATCGCGATATTGCAACACGTCCGGCGAACCGTAGCGATCGATCGTGACAGCTTTCATAAAATACCGAAAAATGTCGAACGCTTTCGATTTTAACGGAAGAGCCAAACGGGAATGTGGCAGCGGCGCAACATTTGCTCCGTCGTACTCCCGATGACGAGGTGGCGAATGCGATTGTGACCGTAAGCTCCCATCACCATCATATCGATGGGGTGGGTTTCCACGTAATTGGAAATGGCGTTTTCCGTTTCCCCGTGGAGTAAGTGGCAAACCGGCTCGAATCCCGCCGTTTTCAAGCGAGTTTCGGCTAATTTCAACTTATCCCGTCGGTCGTCGTCTCGATTGCTTTTCGCCACCGTAACGACGTGCATCGTCAACCCTTGAAACACAGGAGACGAGACGATGAAATCCAAGGCTTTCTGACAGCCTTTCCCGCCGTCGTAAGCTAAAACAACGTTGCGAACGGGATGGAAATCGCGCGACGTTACCAAACAGGGCTTGTGGCTCGATCGCACGATGCGTTCCATGTTCGCCCCGAGGTGTTCGGACGCAAACCCCGCCGTTTCGCCCCGTTTCCCCATCACGATAACGTCGGTCTGTTGCTCGAACTCGTGCAACAAATCCACTAAAAACCCGGTGCGATGGGTTTTGGTAATCCGTTCGACGCCTCGCTCCCGCAACCGTTTTTCAGCGTCGTCGAGGACGATCTGAGCGCGAGCGTGGTGCAGGGTGGCGGTTTCCCGTTCCAAATCCACGAGGCGATCGAGCAGTTCTTGATAGGCGTCGATGCCAATACTCCCGCTGTAATCGGGATGTTGTAATGCCTGCTGTTTCCGTAAATCCGTGACGTACAACACCTCGATCGCGCCGTCGATACGCTGCGCCAGCCACGCGGCGTACTCGTAGCCAATTTGTGCGAAGGCCGAGCCGTCCGTACACAAGAGAATGTGTTTCATCGCTGCTTCTGAAAACGTTAGAATGGTTCGTAGGGAAAATCCCCCATCCTCGATCGCTGGGGTACGGTTGGCTCCGTTCGACACGACGAGGCGGTCGAAAAAGGTGATCGCGCTATAGCGCCCTCAAACCTCAAACGTCAAGCCCTCGAACGAAATCTGCGATCGCTCCGGGTTCTGGAATTCTCCCGGTTGCATTCTCGATCGCGGGGAACTCCCAACTCACCTCGGTCTCGAACTTCGAGAAGGCCTTACTCGTCCTCAGCGGACTCCTTCTTATCGTCGGCTTGGGGACGACTCGAAAAGCTGAAGGCGCGGAAATGCCGAGCTTGCTGTTCGATACGAGTTGCGAGGCGATCGCACACCAAATGGCACAACTCGAACGTCAGTTCGTCCTCGACGCGATAGTAAGCCGACGTTCCCTCCGTGCGCCGAGCGAGGATGCCAGCTTGCAGCATCACTTTCAAGTGTTTCGACACGTTGGCCTGGCTCGTCTGCGTTGCCTCAACGAGTTCCTGAACGCACTTTTCTTCGTCGCGCAGTAGGTTCAAAATCTTCAACCGCATCGGTTCGCTGAGGATGCTGAAATACTCGGCGACGTGTTTCGTCACTTCTTTAGGGATAGGCTGCACGGATTTCATCGGGTTTAACGCCAAAGGGTTACGATCGCAGAATTTAGATCGTGAGATCGATTTCGTCGATGCCGATCGAGCGATAGAGGCGGCCGGTCGCCGCCCGTTATCAAGCCGGAAGAATTCGCATCAACGGCTGGTCGTATTCAACGGGTTCGCCGTTTTCAACCAAAATCTCCACCACTTCTCCGGCAACTTCCGATTCGACTTCGTTCATTAGTTTCATCGCTTCAATGATACACACCGTTCGACCCGTTGTGATGCGATCGCCCACCTCCACGAACGGCGGTTCGTCCGGGGCTGGGGCGCGATAAAACGTTCCCACCATCGGCGAAACAATTTCGACCCATTTCGGCTCCGAAGATGGCGGGGGGGGCGACGCGGCCTCGGCACCGTTGGACGGGTTCGCTGGGGGAACGGGTGTCGGAGCCGTCGGCATCTGGCCTCCGGTGGCAGCAGCCAGGGCTGACAGGTCGATCGAGGAAGCGGTCTCGACGAGACCGCCTCGGGTTTTACGAACGGTCAGTTCCAGGTCGCTGCTTTTGAGTGTCAGCTCTGCTATATCCGTTTTATCTAAATCTGCGAGAAGCTCGCGCAGTTGGTTGAAATCCAGTTGCACTGTGTTATGTCCGCTATCTATCCAAATTCTCTCAATGCTCGAAAAACGCGAAAAAGCTGTCGGGCTTGGAGTCGAGAGGGGGTTAAGTCGGAAAGGATCGAGGGGTTTTCGTTCTCAGTTCCCTTCTCCCCCGTCAAGGTTTTGAACTCGAGTTACTCCCGTCCCAAATACGTATCGGAGCGCGTATCGATCTTGATCCGCTCGCCGACCGAAATAAACAACGGCACCATCACTTGCGCCCCAGTTTCGACAGTGGCGGGTTTGGTTCCGCCCGTGGCCGTATCGCCTTTAATTCCCGGATCGGTTTCGGTCACTTCCAGCACGACGGAGTTGGGAAGTTCGACTTCCAACACCTGGTCGTTCCAGCGCACCACGTTGACTTCCATGCCTTCGATGAGGTACTTCACGCCGTCGCCGATTTGCTCGGCGCTGAGGCGAGTTTCCTCGTAGGTTTCCATGTCCATAAAGACGAACTGCTCGCCTTCGCGATAGGTGTGCTGCATCACCCGTTTGTCGAGGTTCGCTTGTGGAACGGTTTCCCCAGCGCGAAACGTGCGTTCGACGGTGTTTCCACTTTGCACGTTTTTGAGTTTCGTGCGGACGAACGCCGAACCTTTCCCCGGTTTGACGTGCAGGAATTCTACGACGCGCCACACTCCGCCATCGAGTTCGATAGTGACGCCAGTTCTAAAGTCATTTGAGGAGATCATGAATCTCGTCCGTGCAGAACAATCGGCAACCTATTTTACCCCCGAGCGGTTCGTTTCCGGCAGTTTCGTCCGGTAAGTTCCTGGCGATCGTCGGTGTGAGTCTGCCGAGATTCTGCAACGCGATCGATGAATTTGTCTGAGGGAACGATCCCCTCTGGCACTATGATTAAGGAACAACGCTCGATGGAAACTCAAAACGACGAAAAAGCATGGACGTATTGAAACGCTGGCTCAAAGTCGGCCTGTTCGCGCTCGTACTGCTCCCGCTATCCCTCGGCTTGAGTGCTGCGTGGTGGGGGGGCGATAACGACAACTACCGCGAGAGTCGGATGCCTCAAGGTAACCCCGTAACCGATCCGCGATCGCTCCTGCAATACGCGCTGCCGATCGAAAACGACTCGGTTCGCCGCATCCAACGCAGCTTGGAGGATATCAGCACCCAACTGCGGGCGCGAAAACGTTGGTCGGCAGTGGCAAGCGACGTCAGAAGTGCCAAATCGACACTGTCTTACCGAAAAGACGAGCTGTTCGCGAGCGTCCCGCCCTCCCGTCAAGCTCGAGCGCAGGAAAAGCTGGCGCAACTCGAAAACGGGATCCTCGAACTCGAAACGGTCGTCGAGGAGCAGGATAAGGAACGGGCTTGGCTGGTCCGCCGAGAGCTTCTCGATACCCTCGGCGAGTTCGAGGAGTTGATGGTCGATGGTTTTCCGTTCGACGTGCCTGACGAGTACGCCGGTTTACCTCAGTTAAAAGGACGGGCGACGATCGAAGTCACGACGAACCAGGGAACGCTAACGCTGGTCGCCGACGGCTACAACGCTCCCGTGACGGCAGGTAATTTTGTTGATTTGGTCGATCGCGGTTTTTACGACGGACTGCCTTTTATTCGGGCTGAGGACAATTACGTGCTGCAAATTGGCGATCCGCCCGGTTCTGAGGACGGTTTTGTCGATCCTGACACGGGCGAATATCGCACGATTCCGCTCGAAATTCGCGTTCGTAGCGAGAACGAACCGATTTATGGGTTTACGTTAGAACAAATTGGTTTGTATCGCGAACAGCCGGTTCTGCCGTTTTCGGCTTACGGAACGCTGGGGATGGCTCATCGGGATTTGGAACCTAACAGCGGTTCGTCTCAGTTCTTTTTCTTTTTGTTCGAGCCGGAACTGACCCCGGCCGGGTTGAATTTGCTCGACGGCCGCTATGCGGCGTTCGGTTACGTTGTTGAAGGGGCTGAGGTTCTCGAGAAACTGACGAAAGGCGATCGCATCGAATCGGCTTCTGTCGTCGAGGGGTTAGAAAATCTGGTACGACCGGGCGAAACGTCGGCGTAACGGGTTTTTGAATTTTGAATTTCGAGAAACCTTCGATCGACCCGGTATTGTCAAGATACCGGGTTTTTCGATCGCTCGAGATGTTTGGATTGAAGTTCCCTGAAGGGAACCTCGAACAATTGATTCTGGCTGAAACCCTCGAAATCTCGTTTTAAATTCGGTGGTATTATACAGTAATGATGAAAAGATTTTTCTGTGGTTTATGCTTATGATTTGTTCTAAATGCGGCAGTGAAGATCGCGTCAAAAATGGTCACACCTATTATGGAAAGCAGAGATTTAAATGTAAAGATTGTGGTCGTCAGTATGTTGAGGGATCTCAATACCAACATATTTCTGAAGAAACCGGGGAATTAGTCGTTCGCGAAGCGGAACGGAGTTCTCTCGACTTCTTTTAGAACGCCAATTCAAAAATGAAATGCAACACCGGTGGGTTTACGAATAAAGGCTCATCGGCTATACTTCGATCTTTCATGAATAATTACCTAATTGAAGATCGAACCAATGAGCCATCACC